>NZ_JBXGGI010000009.1:0-66003 GCF_056854775.1 Mannheimia sp. | reverse complement strand
AGGGTTAACGCCCTCCGTGAGTTCGAATCTCACTTCCTCCGCCATCGAATTTAAGTCTGCTGATGTTTATCAGCAGATTTTCTCTTTTAAGAGAACAACAATTTAATAGACTTTCAACCCGGAGGAATGGCAGAGCGGTTGAATGCACCGGTCTTGAAAACCGGCGAGGGTTAACGCCCTCCGTGAGTTCGAATCTCACTTCCTCCGCCATATTTAACCTGTTGATTATTCAACAGGTTTTTTTATTTCTATTTGCAAAAAATCTGAAAAAAGAAACCGCTTACTATCATAGAAATAGTTTGAAATCCTTTTTCGCTTCCTTTAGTATAATTGCGATTTATTCTCAAAAACTAAAGTACAATTAATTGCGATGAAATTACTTTATATTATCTGCGGGTTTATCTGCATCGGGCTTGGGGCTATTGGTGCAGTTTTACCAGGGCTGCCTACTACACCTTTTTTACTCTTAGCCTTATTCTGTTTTACCAAAGGTTCAGAGAAAATGCACTTGTGGTTTATTCAAACCAAACTGTATAAAAAATATTTGCAAGAATATGATGAGAAACGGGCAATGACGATGAAGCAAAAAATCACAATTTTAGCAATTTCCTTTCCGTTTACGCTATTTGCCTTTTTAACCTTACCACATATTGGTGGGAAAATCGCTGTTGCAGTATTAGTGATTATTCAATATTGGTATTTCTTCTGCAAAATGAAAACCCTTCCTGCCGAGCCGATAAAGCCTTAATCCTCTTTCTTTCTTCTCGCCCTTGGGTGTGCAGAATCATAAATTTTGGCAAGATGTTGAAAATCCAAGTGAGTGTAAATTTGCGTAGTCGAAAGGCTACTGTGCCCCAATAATTCCTGAACTGCCCGTAAATCTCCACTCGCCTCCAACATATGCGTGGCGAAAGAGTGGCGTAATTTGTGTGGATGCAGATGACTTTCTAATCCCTGACGCTCGCCCCACTTTTTCATCGCTAACTGAATGGAGCGGTGCGACAACCGTCCCCCTCGCTTATTCAAAAATACCGCATTATCTTGTGGCTTAAATTGCGAACGAACCTCGAGCCAGCGATTCAGTGTATTTAACGCCTGCGAGCCAATCGGCACAATGCGTTCTTTACTGCCCTTACCTTGCACCCGAACCTCTTTTGCCGATAAATCCATATCGCCCAAATCCAGCCCTTGCAATTCTGACAACCGCAAGCCAGAACTGTACATCAACTCCATCATTGCAAGATCACGCAAATCGCTTGGCTTATCGCTTTCAATCGCAAGCAACTGCCCGACCTGCTCGGCATCAATATTTTTCGGTAAATGCTTGCCTACTTTCGGCGATTTCACACCTAAAGTCGGGTTTGCACTCATTCGCCCAACTTTAATCAGATAGACAAACCATTGCCGCAACGCCACCAACCGCAAGCCGATACTTTTCGCACTTAGCCCCTGTTTATGACTGTGGCTGAGCATCCAACGCACAGAGCTACTTTCCACTTCTTCCCAATGCTCAATCCCTGCCTGCGAAAACAACTCACTCACCGCTGCTAACTGGCGTTGATAATTGCTCAACGTATGTGGGCTGACCTGCTTTTCAATTTGCAGAAAATCCCAATAAGGCTGAGTTTGTTGGAAAAGGGGGTTATTGGTTTGCATAGGCTGGTTTACAAGCGGTAGGATTTTAACGAAATTTTGCAAATGGGCAGATAATCTGCCCATTCAGTGTATTTATCAGTAATTAAGCCAAACCTAATCGACCGATACGCACGCCGACATTACCAAGTGCCACAGGGCTTAAATATTCGCCTAAAAACTCAAATAACTCATCAATATCGGTAAAACTGCGATGAATTTTCACTTCATCTTCCACCTTGCGAGTAAACTCATATTGCACACTTTCCCCGTTAATATGTGCCTCAAGCGTAATATAAACAGTTTCAAAATAATGACTGATTGAACCCTCAAAGCCCGGATCGCTCACTCGCACATTCCAATGATTACTAAATAAAACTTCGGTTTTTACTGACATTGTGTTTTCCTTATTTTTATAAAATCTAGGGTATTTTAATCAAGCTAGGCAGAATTTACTAGCTTTGATTACGGAACATATTTATTCGACACTTCAAATAACCATTCCGCCAAATCATCGGGAATCGGCTTTACATCATTGGTTGAGAGTCGAGGAATGAGGGAAATAACATCACTTTCACACTCTTGATATTCCAACACTTGCCCGGTTTTCGCATTACGAACCACCAACTCAACGTGGGTAAAACCGGTAGTCGCTTGGGTTTCTTCGAAGAGATACCATTTACCGTTATGTGGAACCATAAGCTGTGTGCCGTTGGCGTATTGATGCAAATAGGCTTTATCAATATCTTGCTGATATTCTACCTCGCCCTGCCGCATAAAATTTAACGTAGGACCTTTCGAGGCAATCAAACTCAAATGCTGCTGTTTATTCGTAGTGCATTCAAATAAGGTAATAAGCGTCTCATTTGCCGAACTGAATGCACTACCCCCAAGTAAAGCAAATGAAATTAAATAACGTTTCATAGTAAATTTCCTTGTAAAAAAGACCGCTTGTAAGCCCTATTTTTATGGATACAACTTCATAAAATCATCCAACACCGTTTTGGCATCAGCTTTCTCTTTCTGAAAAAGTTGCTCCGCTTCTTCTTTGGTTTTACCCAGTTTTTTCAGCCAGTAGTCTGCTTTTTCAAATTCCTGCTGTTCGGTATAAATTTTCCACAGCAAAATCTGTTCCCATTCATTATATTTAACCGATTTTTTCAAGAAAGGGATGACTTTCGGGTTAGATTTAGCTAACTCCAGATCTTGGGTAATCACATAATAGAAATGAATTTGCGAACCAGCTTGTCCACGTTCGGCAAGGGGAAGCCAAATTTCCGCGGCCTGTTTCAAATCATTTTTCTGCAAGGCTTTTGCGGCACGGGCAAAGCCGTCTTCACTCGGGGCGAACGCAGTCACCTGTGCAGTAAAAAATAGCGAGAGCAAGAACAGTAATTTTATCATCTTTTTTCCTTGTGCAAATTTTGATACAAAATAGACCCCTTGCAAGCGGACTATTTTCAGGAAAATTTTACAAATTATTGTAATAGCGAAATATCCGCCACTTGCAGGAACAAGCCTTGTAGTGTGCTTAAAATCGCTAAGCGGTTTTGGCGGAGTTTTTGATCTTCGGCATTCACCATCACACCGTCAAAGAACGCATCGACCGGTTGGCGTAAGTTCGCCAATTTGTCTAACACCGCCGTGTAGTCGCCATTAGCAATCAGCGGTTGAACCTCGGTTCTTAACGCTAATACGCTTTCCGCCAACGCTTTTTCCGCCGGCTCAACGCAAGCGGTCAAATCGATTTCGCCAATCGCAATATCCGCTTTCGCTAAAATGTTGCTAACACGTTTGTTTGCTGAGGCTAGGGCTTCGGCACTGTCTAATTCACGGAAGTGCGACACCGCACGCACACGGGCATCAAAATCTGCTGGTTTGGTTGGACGGCGGGCAAGCACAGATTGAATTACATCCACTGCAATGCCTTCGCTTTCATACCACGCACGGAAACGACCGAGCATAAAATCAACCACTTCATCGACCACGTTTTTGTTGGTTAGCTTATCGCCGAAAAGTGCGGTCGATTTTGCCACGATTTCGGTTAAATCCAACGGCAGGTTTTTCTCCACAATAATACGCAGAGAACCTAATGCCGCACGGCGTAGAGCGAACGGGTCGGCACTGCCTTTTGGTGCTTGACCGATACCGAAAATCCCCGTGAGCGTGTCGAATTTATCCGCCAACGCCACCGAGCAAGCCACTAGGCTATTCGGCAAGTCGTCTCCGGCAAAACGTGGCATATATTGCTCGTTAAGTGCAACCGCCACTTCTTCATCTTCGCCGTCGTGACGGGCATAGTGCATACCCATTACACCTTGGGTGTCGGTAAATTCAAACACCATATTGGTCATCAGGTCGCATTTTGAGAGCAAGCCAGCACGTTTCGCTTTGGTTTGATCTGCACCGATTTGAGCAGCGATTTCGCCAGCTAAGGCTTCAATACGAGCCGTTTTGTCACGCAATGTGCCGAGCTGTTGTTGGAACAACACGGTTTCAAGGCGTGGAAGTTGGTCTTCTAACTTCTGTTTTAAGTCGGTTTTGAAGAAGAACTCCGCATCGGTCAAACGTGGGCGAACCACTTTTTCGTTACCTTCGATGATCTTGCTTGGATCGTCCGGGTTGATGTTCGATACAAAGATAAAGTGCGGTAACAATTTGCCGTCTTTTGAATAGATCGGGAAGTATTTTTGGTCGCCTTTCATCGTATAAACCAACGCTTCCGCAGGCACAGCTAAGAAACGCTCTTCAAATTTGGCGGTAAGTACGTTTGGATACTCAACAAGTGAAGTCACTTCATCAAGCAAGTCTTCTTCAATATCCGCCACGCCGCCCAAAGCGGTTGCTTTTTCTTGGGATTTTGCAAGGATCAACGCTTTACGCTCGTTGAAATCCGCCACCACAGAACCACGATCTTTCAGTAGTTGTGGATATTGATCGGCATTCTCAATAGTAAATTCACGTTCACCAAGGAAACGGTGTCCACGAATGGTGCGACCAATTTTCACCCCAAGGATCTCGCCTTCAATTAGATCAGCGCCAAATAAAAGGGTAACGGTATGCACAGGGCGGACGAACTGCTCGGTTTTATCGCCCCAACGCATTGTTTTCGGAATTGGCAAGTTCGCCAGCGATTTAGCGATAATATCGACCAACAGATTTTTGGTCGGCTGACCTTCAATCACCGCACGATGTACCAACCATTCGCCTTTGTCGGTCGCAATACGCTCGGCTTGCTCAACCGTGATTCCACAGCCTTTCGCCCAGCCTTCCGCCGCCTTAGTCGGCTTGCCTTCGGCATCAAACGCCGCCGACACTGCAGGACCACGCTTCTCGATTTCTTTGCTCGGTTGAGCGTCCGCCAAACCCAGCACCTTCACCGCCAAACGGCGAGGGGCAGCAAACCATTCGACTTTCTCGAAAGCAAGCCCTGCTTGGTTAAGCTCTTGTTCAACATTCTCCGCAAATGCGGTCGCTAATTTTTTGAGTGCCTTCGGTGGCAGCTCTTCTGTGCCGATCTCGGCAAGGAAGTTTTGTGTTGTCATTTTGTTTACTCTAATATCAATATTAATTTTTTGAAAAATACAATCTACACCCACAGGTACGGCATTGATGAACCATGATTTGGTTAAGTATCAGATTACCTTCTCTATCTCTCAATAGGGCTATTGAATTACTACCGCATTTACAACAAGTGACAGTCCCATTTTTAACTAATTCAGGATATTGAATTTTATAGGCTTCAAAATCTTTTCCTGTAATATCATTTAAGGCTTTGATCACGTAGTAACCACTAATTACTATGCCTCCTACTATCAACCAATCAAACATATATCCTCCATAAGTACGAAGTATAAGTGCAATATTCTAATTCAGCTCTCCGTTTTCACTTCTGCCAAATCTCTTCAATCACACTGTCAATCTCCGTCATCACTCGGTAATTATCAAACCGCAAAACCGTCAATCCTAACGATGCCAATTCCGCATCTCGGATTTTGTCATTCGCCTGATGTTCAGGTTCATAATGTTGGCTGCCGTCGAGTTCAATCACTAATTTTGCTTTCGGGCAGTAGAAATCGACAATATAACTTAACAGCGGTTTTTGCCGATAAAATCGAAAACCAAGCTGATCATTCCGCACTCGATACCACAACCGTTTTTCAGCTTCGGTCTGCGTATTTCGCAACGTTTGCGAATTGGGTTTAAGCGATTTCGCATAGGGTCTCATTTTGCAAAATTTCCGCTAAATTTCACCGCTTGTTAGCCAAAAATCCCTTCTAATTCAGCCAAATCCAACACCACTTTATCCCCTTCCAACAGCAACGCCGGAATACCGATGTAGCCGTTGGCTTTGGCGTTATCGAATGCGGGGTGGCGGTCACGCAGGCGTAAAAACGGTTTTAGGGTTGAGCCGCCTTTGGTGATGTCGCATTCGTCAAATTCCACGCCCAAGCGTTCTAATTCAGCTACAAAGGGGTCGGTGTCAGGGCACCAGTGGGCGAAGTATAAAATCGGTTTTGTCATTATTTTTTACAACCCGGGAACCCTAACGCTTCACGGCTTGCATAATACGCTTCCGCCACGCCTTTGGTTAAGGCACGAATGCGTAAGATGTAGCGTTGGCGTTCAGTTACCGAAATCGCTTTGCGTGCGTCTAGCAAGTTAAAGCTGTGAGCCGCTTTTAAAATGCGTTCGTACGCCGGTAATGGTAACGGTTTTTCTAAGCCTAACAGGTATTGCGCTTCTTTTTCGTACTGTTCGAAGCATTGGAACAGGAAATCCACATCGGCGTATTCGAAGTTGTAGGTGGATTGTTCTACTTCGTTTTGGTGGAACACGTCGCCGTAGGTGGTTTTGCCGAGTTCGCCGTCTGACCAAACAAGGTCATACACCGAATCGACGCCTTGAATATACATCGCCAAACGCTCTAAGCCGTAGGTAATTTCGCCTGTTACCGGCTTACATTCTAAGCCGCCGACTTGTTGGAAGTAGGTAAATTGGGTAACTTCCATACCGTTCAACCACACTTCCCAACCTAAACCCCACGCACCCAGTGTTGGGTTTTCCCAGTTGTCTTCCACGAAACGAATGTCGTTTTGGGTTGGGTCGAAACCGAGCATTTTCAGGCTCTCTAAATAGAGTTCTTGAATATTGTCCGGAGACGGTTTGATCACCACTTGGAATTGGTAGTAATGTTGCAAACGGTTCGGATTTTCTCCGTAGCGACCGTCTGTCGGGCGGCGGGACGGTTGCACATAGGCAAACGCCATCGGCTCAGGACCTAATGCACGCAAACAGGTCATCGGGTGCGAAGTACCCGCCCCCACTTCCATATCGAAAGGTTGAACCACAGTACAACCTTTGCTTGCCCAGTAATCTTGCAGGGCTAAAATCATTCCTTGGAAAGTTTTTACGTTAAATTTTTCGCTCATTACTATTTACTCTTTAATTTGAAAAACGGTAGAAAAATGCTGGTTATTATAGCCTGTAAGCGGTCATTTTTTGGGATTTTTTTGCAAAAATTTTATAAAAGCGGTTTTATGATGTAAATCAACACTTTTTTGCTCAATTTGTGTAAGATATAACCTAGTTTTCTCGTCTGATTTAAGTGTGGGGTTTATGATGAAATCATTATCGAAAATCGTTCTCTACCTATTGGGGTTACTCACGCCAATACTCTCTTTTGCCAGTCCAACAAGTTACACCACTGAAATTCTCCCCTTATTTGCCGATAAAAATTTAACGCAAAAAATCGGGCAGTTAGAAGCAGGAGCTGAAATTAAGCTAGTGCAAACAACGGCAAAAGCCTCCGAAATTGAGCTAAATTTATGGCGAAAAACTAAAGGCTTCGGGCGAATTTGGTATCACGATTTTGCTAAAAATATTACCGATGCTGTCTTTGAAAAATCTTTTATCAGCAATAACCCACCATTAGACATTTTGGCAGATAAAGAAGATCCGAACACAGGTTTAATCTGGCAGAAGGTAAAAATGAAAGTATGGGTAGAAAATTCAGAATTTACCCAAGATTTAACTGATTTCTGGGCAAACGCACAAAATACTTATAAAACGGAGTGTAGTGTTTGCCACAAACAGCGTGATACCAAAATGCACGATGCAAACGAATGGATTGCTGTATTTAACGGTATGGTTGGCTTTACTGATATGGACGAAGCCACACAAAAACAAGTACTTCGCTATCTTCAAATGAATGCTTCTGATGCAAATTCCACAAAATAGAGAGGAAAGATTATGCTACATTCTCGCCGTCAGTTTTTAAAAAATATGTCGATTATGGCTGGTGCATTTGCAATGCCGAATTTTCTTGTTCCTCGTGAAGCAAAAGCCAATAGTACACCCGTAAGTGATTGGAAAATCACAGGTTGTCAGTGGGGGGCTGTGCGTGCCAGAGTGGAAAATGGACGAGTAACTGAAATCAAGCCTTTCGAGTATGATAAACACCCGTCTGAAATGATTAACGGCATTAAAGATCTACTTTATAGCGAAGCTCGTGTACGTTATCCAATGGTGCGTGTGGATTGGTTTAAAAACCGCCAAAACAGCAATCGTACACAGCGTGGCGATAATCGCTTTGTGCGTGTGAGCTGGAAAGAAGCATTAGATTTATTCTATGAAGAGCTGGAACGTATTCAAAAAGATTACGGACCTTGGGCGTTGCATACGGCGAATGTGGGTTGGCGTTCTTCCGGGCAGTTCCATAGTTGTGGAAATCATATGATTAGAGCCATTGCGATGCACGGCTCAAGCGTTAGTTCGGTAGGTGATTACTCCACCGGTGCAGGGCAAACCATTCTGCCTTATGTGCTAGGCAGTACAGAGGTTTACTCGCAAGGGACATCTTGGGAAATTATCTTAAAAGAGACGGAAAATCTGATTTTCTGGGCAAGCGACCCGGTGAAAAATTTACAAGTGGGTTGGAACTGCGAAACCCACGAAGCCTATGGATATTTAGAGCAACTCAAACAAAAAGTAGCGGAGAAAAAAATCAATGTGATTTCTATTGATCCGGTTAAAAACAAAACTCAAAATTTCTTAGGTTGCGAGCAACTTTATGTTAATCCACAGACAGATATGCCGTTTATGCTGGCAATTGCTCACACTTTATATGAAGAAAATTTATACGATAAAGCTTTTCTTGATGTCTACACTTTAGGCTTTGAAAAATTTGTGCCTTATTTATTGGGCGAAACAGAAGATAAAATCGAAAAAACACCTGAATGGGCTGCTCCAATTTGTGGTATTTCTGCGAATAAAATCCGTGAATTTGCCCGTATGCTGGCAGGAAAACGTACACAGCTGATTTTCGGCTGGGCAATTCAACGCCAACAACACGGCGAGCAGCCTTATTGGATGGGAGCAGTACTGGCAGCAATGTTAGGACAAATCGGCTTGCCGGGCGGTGGAATTAGTTATGCTCATCACTATAGCTCGATTGGTGTTTCCAGCTCCGGTGCAGCAACGCCCGGTTCTTTCCCGTCTAACCTAGATGAAGATCAAAAACCAAAATACGGCAATAAAAATTATAACGGTTACAGTGAGGTTATTCCTGTTGCTCGTGCCACAGACTCTTTACTACACGCAGGTGAAACCATTGATTACAATGGCAAAAAAATTGTTTACGCCCCTTATAAAATGGCAATTTTCACAGGTTGCAACCAATGGAGCAGACAATCTGATCTCAACAAAATGAAAAAGGCATTCCAACAACTCGAAACGGTGGTTACTATCAACTACAGTTGGACGGCAACTTGCCGCTTTGCCGATATTGTGTTGCCTGCTTGTACGCCATTTGAGCGAAACGACATTGATACCTACGGCTCATACAGCAATAGAGGTATTATTGCGATGCAAAAACTGGTTGAGCCGATGTATGAATCTCGCCCTGATTTTGAGATTTTCAAAGATTTATGCAGCCGTTATGGCGAAGGAAAGGCAGAGGAATATTGCCAAAACCTTGATGAAAAAGGCTGGCTAAACCGCTTATATACCGAATGTCGCCGAGCTAATCGAGGCAAATTTGAAATGCCAAAAACCTTCGATGAATTTTGGCAAGCAGGCTTTGTGCTGTTCCCCGAAGGTAAAGCTTGGGTTCGGCACAAAGACTTCCGAGAAGATCCTGAACTACACGCATTAGGCACACCATCGGGTTTTATTGAAATTTACAGCACTAAAATTGCCAAATATGGCTATGATGACTGCAAAGGACACCCAATGTGGTTCGAAAAAGCAGAACGCTCACACGGCGGACCGAAATCGGATCAATATCCTTTCTGGTTACAATCGTGCCACCCCGACAAACGTTTGCATTCACAGCTTTGTGAATCAAAAAGTTTACGTGAAACTTACAGCGTACAGGGCAGAGAACCATTTTATATGAACCCGCAAGATGCAGAAAAATTAGGCATTAAAGACGGTGATTTAGTGCGAGTTTTTAATGAGCGAGGGCAAGTTTTGGTGGGAGCGGTACTGTCAGACAACTTCCCCACCGGCGTGGTTCGATTACAAGAAGGGGCTTGGTATTCACCTGTTGATGAAACCATCGGTGCATTAGACACCTACGGCAGCCCAAACACGCTCACTCTGGATATTGGCTCATCTAAACTCTCTCAAGCAACTTGTGTAAGCACCTGCCTAGTGAATGTAGAAAAATGGCAAGGCGAAGCCCCAGTACCGAACGGTTTTAGCGGAGCGATTGAGGTAGAGCGTTTATGATGCCATTAGCAAAAGAAGAAAAGCTACTACTGCTGCAATGGTTGCGTAATCTACTCGCACGAGAACTCTCAAACGAGCAGTTACAAGCCTTACAAGCGGTCGAATTTCAACAATTTTTTGCATTTCTGGCTGAAATTGGCTTTGCCCCCCAAAGCAAAGCCTTAGCGGAGGAAATTCAAAAGCTCGGCTTATTTGAAAATCCACGTTTAGAATTAGCTGCTGATTTCGCCCAATGCTTTTTGCTTGAAGGTAGATCCTCAGCTCTACCCTATGCTTCTGCTTATTTAACTGATCCTACTCTCTCCGAAAATTTAGCGAAAATGGATCATTATTTAGATCGCTTCAAACTCCAACTCAACCGAGAAACCAACGAACCTAGCGATCATCTTGTAGTGTATTTGGAAGTTTTGATCCAACTTATTGAGCAAAACAAGCACCAAGAAGCGAGCGATTTCATCAAAAATCAACTGCTGACTTGGCTACCGCAGCTGGAAGAAAAAACGGAAAAGACGAACATCACAACAAGGTTTTACCCGATTTTGGTTCGTTTTTTGTTGGATGTTTTAAGATAACAAAATTCCCTCAAAGCTTATCTCTGAGGGAATTTCTTACTGTATTTGATCGAAGTAATCAAACAAACGTCCTGAATTTTCTTTGGTGCGTTTTTCGATTTTTTCGACTTCTTTTTGTGCCGCTTCACGGTTTACAGGCTTACCTACTTGGATAATTCCACTCATATTCATTGTACGATGTGGCGGGCAATAGTAAACATAAACGCCTTCGTGGGTAAGCGTAAGGGTAAATTTTTCATCTTCTTTAGAAAGAAATTTTTCCGCCCCTTCCGGAATCGCACGGCTTTCCACCCAATGCCCTTTGTCGGTTGGGATAAAAGTTATTGTATCACCCACTTCTGCTTTCAAATAACCCGGTTCAAATACCATACCGCCTTCTGCATTATTATCTAGCATTTTGATTTCGTGATGAGCGGCGAATGTTGAAACCGAAAAAAACGCAAGCGATAAAAATGCCAACTGCCCTAACTTAGTTTGCTTAACCATATATCTCTCCTATGTTTTCAAACAAGCCTGTCTAGCACTTTAATCCAGCCGAAAAGTATTTGCAAATTTTTCCTCAAATATAACCGCTTGCATAAAAATAAGGGGCAAATTACTTTGCCCCGATGTTTATTCAATCAAAATGAATTATTTTTTCTTCGCGTATTTGAGTGAGTCAATTGCTACCGCTAAGATGATAATGCCACCTTTGATGATGTATTGCCAGTAAGGGTTTACACCGATGTAGGTTAAACCATAGTTAATTACGGTGAAGATAAGCACCCCGGTTACTACGCCGATGATTGTACCCACACCACCTGCAAATGATACGCCACCTACTACGCAAGCTGCGATTGCATCCATTTCATACATAAAGCCTAAGTTGTTGGTTGCACTACCGATACGACCTGCTTCTAACATACCGCCGAATGCGTAGAAGATGCCTGAAAGCATATAAATACCCATTAAGTTAAGCGGTACGTTTACACCAGAAACGCGTGCTGCTTCCGGGTTTCCACCAATTGCAAATACGTTTTTACCGAAACGGGTTTTATTCCATAACGTCCACATAATAATGGTGGCGATCACAGCATAAATAGTGATGTAGGAGAGCCTAAAGTCGCCAAAGCGGAAGAAACCTTGTGCAAAACTTGAGAAGTCATCGCTAAAACCTGCAATTGGCGATGAGCCTACGGCATCGTAGTAAAGCGAGTTAATCCCATAAACAATAATCATCGTCCCCATTGTGGCAATAAACGGTGTTACGTTGAGATAAGCTACCACAAAACCATTAAATAAACCGATAAGTCCACCAATCACACAAACCGTTAAAACTACAACAGGAATTGGAATTTCGGATAAGTTCGGGAAAACTTTGTTCATATTTTCCATTGATTGTAACAAAGTGGCTGAGATTACCGCCGCCAAGCCAACTTGGCGACCGGCGGATAAGTCTGTACCCTGTGTTACAATCAAGCCTGCAACACCTAGTGCAATGATAAGACGCACAGAAGATTGCGATAAAATGTTACTGAAGTTACGCAAGCTCAAGAAACTTGGGTCTTGCACAATAATCACAATAAGTAAGATTAATAATACGAAGTAAATCGCATTTTGTTTAAAAAAATCGAGTGTTCTATTTTGTTGTAAAGCAGACATACTTCACTCCTTGTCTATAAATATTTTGCTGCGAGTTGCAAGATTTCTTCTTGCGAGGTGTTGGCAGTTTCAACAATGCCCGCCACTTTACCGTTACTCATCACTAAAATCCGGTCTGTTACCCCTAGTAATTCGGGCATTTCCGATGAGATCATAATGATCCCTTTATCTTTATTTGCTAACTCTAAAATCAGCTGATAAATTTCAAATTTTGCCCCAATATCAATACCACGAGTGGGTTCATCAAGCATCAGAATTTCAGGTTGGGTTAAGAGCCAACGCCCGATAATCACTTTTTGTTGGTTACCGCCGGAAAGTGAGCCGATATGTGTTTGATGCGATGGAGTTTTTACATTCATCGAATCAATTACCCATTGGGTGTCGCTTTTCATTTTTTTATTGCTCAGCAAACCGAATTTTCCTAGATAAGACTTCATATTTGAAATCAATGAGTTAAACTCAATACTTAGGTTTGCATAAATCCCCGTTGAGCGACGTTCTTCTGTTACGAGAGCAAAGCCGTTATTAATCGCATCAAATGCGTTACGGTTATTGATTTCTTTGCCGTTTAAGGTAATTTTACCGCTTGCTTTATCTCGCACACCGAAAATGGTTTCAACAATATCAGTACGCTTTGCCCCAACTAAGCCTGCAATACCTAAAATTTCCCCTCTGCGTAAGCTGAAGCTAACATCTTGGATAGAAGGTTGATTTTTTGCCGTTAAATTCTCTACTTCAAGAATTACTTCTTTTGGTAAATTGGTTTTTTCCGGGAAACGTTGAGTTAGCTCACGCCCTACCATCATTGAAACCACTTGATCCATTGAAGTATCTTTAATAGCAACGGTATTTACCCATTTACCGTCTCGCAAAATGGTAATTTCATCACAAATTTTAAAAATTTCGTCCATTTTGTGAGAAATATAGATAATGCCACAGCCTCTGTCTTTCAGTTTTTGAATAATTTTAAACAGATGCTCAACTTCTTTTTCTGAAAGCGAAGAAGTCGGCTCATCCATAATCACAATTTTGGCGTTGTAAGAGAAAGCTTTAGCAATCTCGATCATCTGCATTTGTGATACAGACAATTTCGCCACTTTCTCACGTGGATCAACATCAATATCTAATTCATCAAAAATCGCTTTAGTATCACGATACATTTTGTCGTGATCCACAAAAGGACCTTTTAACGGATAACGTCCTAACCATAGGTTATCCATTACAGTTACTTGTTTTACCAGGTTCAACTCTTGGTGAACCATTGAAATCCCATTTTCTAATGCCTCTTTTGAGGTTTTAAAATTCACCGGTTTGCCGAGAAAAAGAATCTCGCCTTCATCTTTGGCATAGATCCCAAAGAGACATTTTAGCAAGGTTGATTTCCCTGCCCCATTTTCACCCATTAAGGCGTGAACACTATGGGATTTTACCGTTAAGTTAGCTCGGTCTAACGCTTTCACACCCGGAAACGACTTGCTAACGTTCGTCATTGTGAGTAGTACTTCGCCTGTCATATCTCACCCTGTTATATCGAAAACTCGAAAAAAAGGCACGAGTATCATCACTCGTGCCATAAAGTGCTAATTATTTTAAAAATTCGGATAAGTTGTCTTTATCAACACCAACGTAAGGAATACGCACTACGCGGTTTTCCAATTTCCATTGTGTACCTGCAACTGCATCTTTACCGTCTGCTAAGTTTGCAGAAAGTTGAACAACCGCTTTACCTTGATTTACGCCGTCATTTAATACTGTACCTGCAATTTCACCTTTGCTGATTAACTGAAGTACTTCAGGTAACGCATCAACACCGAAGATTGGTAATTTTTTACCGTGTGCTTTAGTTGCTTCTAACGCACCTAATGCCATACCGTCATTGTTAGAAATGATCACTTCGATATCTTTCGCTTTACCGCTTGATAACCACGCATCTACTTTATCTTTTGCTTGAGCTGCATCCCATAATGCTGCATCCATAAAGATTTGTTCACTTTCAATGCCTTTTTCTTTTAAGCCCTCAACAACATATTTGGTACGAGCTTCCGCATCCGGATGTCCCGGTTCGCCTTTTAATAACGCAAATTGGATTTTACCGTCTTTGTTTAAGTCTAATGCTGGGTTTGCTTTCCACTGTTTGGCAATCAAATCACCTTGGATTAAGCCGGATTCTTTCGGATCTGTACCCACATAGTATGCTTTCGGATAGCTATCAATTGCCGCTGCACCCGGGTCTTTGTTAAAGAACACAACAGGTACATCTTCGCCTTTCGCTTTTTGGATAATAGTTTTATACGCTGATGGGTCAACTAAGTTGATTGCTAATGCTTTAACGCCTTTAGAAAGCAATACATCAACTTGGTCGTTTTGAATAGATTGGGTGTTTTGCGAGTCGTTCATTAATAACTGAACTTTTTGAGCTTGACCTTCTTTTTCAATCTCTTTACGCATTAATGCCATAAAGTTATCGTCATATTTATAAATAGTTACACCAATACGATTTTCAGCTTGTGCTGTACTGATAGTCGCACCTAATGCTACTGCCATTGCCACTGCACTTAATACTGCTTTCTTCATAGAAATCACCTCTTTTGATATGTTTATCCTGACATATTCATTGCTTACCATAAGCAACTTGGTGCGAAGAATAACCCATTTTTGTAAAACAATCCGTGATCATTCTCACAGAATTAAGACAAAGTGGAGGATTTTTTAATTCTATGGCGGCTTTTTGAATATTTACTCTATCGGGAGATAGTAAATTTTTACGAAAAAATGACCGCTTGCAATGTTGTTTGTAGATTACAAGCGGTCGCTTTTATTAAAATTTTTGCAATTATTTTAAAAACTGCTCCAAATTTTCTTTATTTACGCCAATATGTGGAATATAAATGGTTTTAGATGGACTATTTTCCCACTCTGTGCCCTGTGTAGCCGGCTTACCTTGTGCTAAATTCGCGGCAAGTTGTACCACGACTTTTCCTTGTTCGACACTATCGTTTAACACCGTACCGCTCATCTGCCCTGATTTAATTAAAGCTAGAGCTTCCGGCAAGGCATCAATACCGAAGAGAGGCAGTTTTTTCTCGTGAGCATTTAACGCATCTAATGCCCCTATTGCCATTTCATCATTATTTGAAATGACCACTTCAATCTCATTGGCTCGTTTTGCGACTAACCATTCGTTCATTTTATTGCGAGCAATGGCGGAACGCCACATTGCTGTGTCGCTATAAACTTCTTCTGTTGCAATGCCTTGACGATTAAGCTCATCAATAACGGCTTGAGAACGCAAAGTACTCACTTCGCTCAATTCGCCTTTTAGCAATACAAACTGCAATTTTCCATCTCTATTTAAATCAAAGTGAGGGTTGGCTCTCCACGCTTTTGCAATGAGTTGTCCTTGTATTTCGCCTGCTTCCTGCGGGTTACTACTGACAAAATAAGCCTTTTCATAACTTTCCATTGCCTGTTTGCTCGGATCTCGATTAAAAAATACAATCGGTACATTATTCGCTTTCGCTTTTTCCACAATGGTTTTTGATTCATTAGGGTGAACAATATTTACCGCCAATACATTCACTTTATGATTAAGTAAAACTTCGACTTGATTTAATTGCTTCACTTGTGAATTTTGAGCATCGTTCATAAACCATTTCAGATGACGGAAATTTTCTATCTCCTTATTCATCGCTTTACGCATCAACATCATAAAGTTGTCATCATATTTATAAATCGTAACGCCAACTCTAGGTTCAGATTGAGCATAGCTCATATTCACCCCGAGCATTACAGCACATACAAAAGCATTTAATAGACTACGTTTCATAAAATGTCCCTCTTGCTATGTTAATACGTTAGTTAAAGCATAACGAATTTAACTAAGAGAAACCGTGATCAGCTTCACAGATTAAAAAAGATTTTTATTGGTTTGATTTAATAAAAGCGGTCATTTTTCCTCCAAAATTTGCAAAACCTTTAGGGCTGAACAAGCCTAAGTGAGTAAAATTCTATCTAAATCAAATTCTAGGCGATTGAAGATTGCACCTGCTCTTATTTAGTTTTAAAGTAGCGATATTATTTATCAATTATGAGGATTAGCCAATGAAAAACGATAAACCCATTGAATGTGAAGGCTGTAACACCTTTGACGTCGGCTCAATTTTAGATAACAGCGAAACGGTTGCAAACATTAAACGCACTTATGAAACAGAAGCTGAAGCTCAAGCTGCACTGGAAAGATTTACTCAAAAAGCTCACGATGTTGAATCCGAACCTTGTGAAATTGAGAGTGAAATCTACCCGGTACAAGGTGGTTTTGAACTTAATGCCAATTTTAAGTTTAGTTGCCAAGCTGAAGTGGTTATCTTCCAATTAGGTACAAGAAATTAATAGCAAGGCTGGTTTAAACCAGCCTTACCTCTCTTAAAAGCACTTCACTCCACTTCAAAAGTAAAAATAATGTAAAAAAATTGAGATATATGTCATATTTTTAAAAAATTGTTGTTTACTTTTCTAAAAAATCAGGCAAATTATGAACAATTTTTGCAAACACTAACTATTTGGAGTGAATTATGTTAAAACCATTCAAGAAACTTGCTGCAGCATTAGCAGTAACCGCTGCATTTTCTGTATCAGCTTTTGCTAACGATCCAATCGTCATCAAATTCTCACACGTTGTAGCAAATGAAACCCCGAAAGGTCAGGGTGCGTTAATGTTCCAAAAATTAGTGGATGAGCGTTTGGCAGGCAAAGTGAAAGTGGAAGTCTATCCAAACTCATCACTTTATGCAGATGGTAAAGAGATGGAAGCATTATTGTTAAATAACGTACAAATGCTTGCTCCATCACTGGCTAAATTTGATAAATACACACCAAAAATTCAAATTTTCGATTTACCGTTCTTGTTTGACGACATTAAAGCGGTTGAACGTTTTGAGCAATCTGAAGCAGGTCAATCATTGTTAAAATCAATGGAAGACAAAGGTATTACAGGTTTATCTTACTGGAACAACGACTTAAAACAACTTTCTGCGAACAAAGAGTTACGTGAGCCGAAAGATGCTCGTGGTTTAAAATTCCGTGTACAGGCTTCAGAAGTGTTAGATGCACAGTTCAAAGCATTAAAAGCTGTACCGCGTAAAATGGCATTCGGCGAGATGTATCAAGGCTTACAAACAGGCGTTGTAAACGGTGCGGAAAACCCGTATTCAAACATCTACTCACAAAAAATTCACGAAGTACAAAAATTCATTACTGAATCTAATCACGGCTTATTATCTTATATGGTTATCGTGAACACAGAATTCTGGAACAAAATTCCTGAAGATGTGCGTTCAGAACTGACCAAAATCTTAGATGAAGTGTCAGTTGAAGTGAATAAACAATCTCACGAACTCAACCAAAGCGATAAGAAGAAAATCGTGGATTCAGGTGCTTCACAAATCATTACTTTAACGGATGAGCAACGTGAAAAATGGCGTGAAGCAATGCGTCCTGTATGGAAGCAGTTTGAAGATGCAATCGGTGCAGACTTAATCAAAGCAGCTGAAGCATCCAACAAACAGTAATTCCAATAATAATTCAATTATCAGGGCGGACATAACAGTGTCCGCCCAAAACGCTCTACATTTTGCAAAAAATTAAATAAATCTGACCGCTTGTTGGCACTTAATTTGCCCTTTCGGTTTTCTATTTTGGGATTATCCTATTTTTCGGAGTAAAAAATGTCTTCTTTAAAATGGTTCTGGGAGCGTTTTGAGGAATGTTTCATCGCAATTTTATTAATGGTAATGACGCTTGTTACCTTCGCGTATGTGATGTTTAACAACCTTTATAACGTTTTTTTTGATTTAGCCGAAGCTGTACCATTTACCGCTGGCTTCGCTGAACCACTCGGCGAGTGGATTATGGAAGCCGCTCAAGAAATGACTTGGAGTGTAGCTTTAACTAAAGCTTGTTTTGGTTGGTTGATTTTCTTTGGAGCATCTTATGGGGTGCGTACGGCAGGACATATCGGTGTTGATGTGTTAGTGAAAAAACTTTCCCGCCACGGACAGAAAATCGTCGGTATTATTGCAATCTGTGCTTGTTTAGCCTATGCGATTTTAATTGGTTCAGCCAGTTATGAGTGGATTTCAGCAATGTATGTTGCTGACATTGGGGCGGAAGATTTACATCAATTCCACCTAAAACAATGGCACATTGGTTTAATTATGCCTGTTGGTTTTGCCTTAATCGGTATCCGTTTTATTGAAATTTTAGTGCGTATTTTACAAGGCAAACAAGTGGGGCTTGGCTTAGCAGATGAAAGTGAAGACGCAATGAAACTCGCACAAGGAGAAGAATAATGACAATTTTAGTGCTATTTAGCTTGTTATTTATCTTAATGTTTCTTGGTGTGCCGATTGCGATTTCACTCGGTTTAGCGGGTGCAGTTACTATTATGTTCTTTAGCCAAGACTCCGTAAGTTCACTAGCAATCAAACTATTTGAAACCTCAGAACATTATACCTTACTTGCTATTCCGTTCTTCTTGCTTGCCGGTGCGTTTATGACAACCGGTGGTGTAGCAAAACGCTTAATTGACTTTGCGAATGCAACCGTAGGTCATATTCGCGGTGGTTTAGCGATTGCAGCTGTAATGTCTTGTATGCTGTTTGCCGCTCTTTCAGGCTCAAGCCCGGCAACGGTGGCAGCAGTGGGGTCAATTGCAATTGCAGGAATGGTGCGTTCAGGCTATCCGGTAGGCTTTGGTACAGGGATTATTTGTAATGCGGGAACACTTGGTATCTTAATTCCGCCATCAGTGGTTATGGTCGTATATGCAGCTTCAACTGAAACTTCTGTTGGTAAATTATTTATGGCAGGGGTTGTACCGGGATTAATGCTTGGCTTGGTATTGATGATTGCTATTTACGTTGTTGCTCGTATTAAAAACCTGCCGGCACAGCCTCGTGCGACAGTAAAAGAGTGGTTTACCGCAGCCCGTAAAGCAATTTGGGGCTTGTTGTTGATGGTGATTATTTTAGGCGGTATTTACAGCGGTATCTTTACCCCAACCGAAGCGGCAGCGGTCGCAGCAGTTTATTCGTGGTTTGTGGCGGTATTTATCTATAAAGATGTAAAACTGCGTGATTGCCCGAAAGTATTGCTAGAATCTGCAAAATTAAGCGTAATGTTGATGTTTATCATCGCAAATGCGATGTTATTTGCTCACGTTCTTACCACCGAACAAATTCCTCAGCTGATTACTGAAACCGTCGTAGAATGGAATTTACAACCGTGGACATTCCTATTGGTGGTAAATATCGTGCTATTAATTGCCGGTGCATTTATGGAGCCATCTGCGATTATTTTAATTCTTGCACCAATTTTATTCCCAATTGCAGTGCAACTCGGTATCGATCCAATCCATTTAGGGATTATTATGGTAGTAAATATGGAAATTGGCTTGATTACACCACCAATCGGCTTGAACTTGTTCGTTGCCTCTGCGGTATCGAAAATGCCTCTTGCAGATGTAGTCAGAGCGGCAATGCCGTGGTTATTACTATTACTGACATTCCTAATCTTAATTACCTATATTCCGGCAATTTCATTAGCGTTGCCGAATTGGATTGGAATTAATTAATACAAGCGGTCGTTTTTTGTCAATTTTTTACAAATTCTTTTACCGCCCAATGCTATTAATCGGCATTGGGCGGTAATTTTATTAAAAATTCACTATTTCGCTAAAAACTTACCAAAATAATTTAACTTTTTGCTACAATTTGGGCTATTTATCGAATTTATTAATAAGTAGAGAAGAATATGAGTGTAAGTTCTTTTAATCGCACTTGGGCAAAAGTGATTTTAAGTGCGTTAATGCGTTATGGCGTAAAGCATTTTTGTATCGCACCAGGCTCTCGTTCGACCCCTTTAACCCTTGAGGCGGTGCAACTTCAACAAACCCAATATGCAGAGTGCCACACCCACTTTGATGAGCGAGGCTTAGGCTTTTATGCGTTAGGGATTGCCAAAGCAACCAATAGCCCTGTTGCGGTCATTGTTACTTCAGGCACAGCGGTTGCTAACCTTTATCCTGCGGTGATTGAGGCAAGTCTTACTCATCAAAAACTGATTATTCTTTCTGCAGATCGTCCAACAGAATTAATTGGCTGCGGTGTTAATCAAGCCATTGCTCAACAAGGCATTTTTGCTAATTATCCTGTTGCGAGCGTAAACTTACCAAAAGCAAATGAGGCTTATAACGCAAGCTGGTTAGTTTCAACCATTGAGCAAGCTTGCACCACACAAGCTCAACAAGGTGGCGTGCTACACATTAATACTCCTTTTGAAGAGCCACTTTATGAGGCTGATATTAATGAAATTCTCAACACCCCTTGGTTACGCCCAATTCAAGGTTGGCTGAATAATTCACAAACCAAATGGATTGACCAACAAGCAATTCAAAGTGAAGTATCTATGCACGAAAACTGGGATTATTGGCGAACCAAACGTGGGGTAATTATTGTCGGTAAACTACCACCGGAACAAGGCACAGGCTTAAAAAACTGGGCGGAAACAATGGGCTGGTGCTTATTAAGCGATGTGCAATCTTGCATTGAAGCAAGCCTGCCGTATGCCGATATTTGGCTCTCTAACGAAACCGTGAAACAACGTTTATTGCAAGCGGATATTGTTATTCAATTCGGCACGCAAATTGTGAGTAAGCGTGTCAATGAGTTCTTAAAAGCTTATCAAGGCGAATTTTGGCTGGTTGATGAATCGCAAGATTACATTAATCCGAACGCTCACCATCAAACCCGTTTTGTGGCGAAAGCTCATCACTTCTTGCGTGTTCATCCGCCACTTCGCCAAAAGCCGTGGTTACTTGAGCCGTTAGCTCTTTCGCAATTCTGTGCAACCTTTATTGAGCAGCAAGTGGGTGGAAGTTTAAGTGAGGCATCACTTGCACACAATATTCAAGATGTTTTAGCAATTAATGGCAACTTATTCATCGGTAATAGTTTATTTGTTCGTTTAGTTGATGCCTTATGCAAATTACCTGAAGGCTACCCTGTTTATACTAATCGAGGAGCAAGTGGCATCGATGGTTTAATTGCGACAATGGCAGGTATTGCGAAAGGTAGCGACCGCCCAACCGTCGGTGTGGTGGGCGATATTTCTGCTCTGCACGACTTAAACTCTATCGCCTTATTAACTAAAATTACCCAACCGACCATTTTGTTCGTGGTAAATAACAGTGGTGGTGCGTTATTTGATATGTTGCCGGTAGATGCAAAAGCGAAAGATCAATACTACCGCCTCGCTCATAACTTTGAATTTGCTCAAGTGGCAACAATGTTCGGGCTTGAGTATATCCGCCCGTTTACTTGGGCAGATTTGAAAACCAAACTCAAACACGCCTATGCTCGTAAAGGTGTTACCATTGTGGAAATCAAAGTAAACGAACACGACGGCAGCAATATGTATAAATCATTGCTGAAACAAATTTCACAGGCGGAAATTGCCTAACAGAAAACGATAGCACCAGCGGAGGTTGGTGCTTTTATTTATGGGTTTAATCAATGCTTTCATATCAATGGCACGCAGAACAAGGCATACCTGTTGTTTTCTTACACGGGCTACTCGGCTCACAACAAGACTGGCAAAGTGTTATCCAACATTTGCAAAATTTTCCAAAAATTCGACCGCTTACTATCGACCTTCCATTTCACGGACACAGTGAACACATTACCTGTGCCGATTTTACCGAGCTACGAATGCAACTCCATACTACTTTAGAAAAGGTAATTGGCTCACATTCATTCTATTTAGTGGGTTACTCGCTAGGTGGGCGGACTGCTCTTGATTATGTACTGAATATCCATAATCCCAATCTGCTTGGTACGATATTAGAAGGGGCGAATATCGGGCTTGCATCAACAACTGAACGCCAAGCACGCTGGCAAAACGACTGCCAATGGGCGAACCGCTTTCGCCACGAGCCAATTGAAAAAGTACTGGAAGATTGGTATCAACAACCTGTATTTGCCGATTTAAGCAATATGGAAAGAGAACGTTATATTAATAGTAGAAAGCATAATCAAGGAGAGCAAATTGCTCAAATGCTTGAAGCCACTAGCCTTGCCAAACAGCCTAATTATGCGGAACAATTAAAACAAACAAATAAAAACATTCTCTTTTTCATCGGGGAAAAGGATAACAAATTCCGCCAGATGGCAGAGCAATATCAACTGCCTGTGCAGATTATTTCAAACGCAGGGCATAATACACATAGGGGAAATTCGGAGGATTTTGTGGAGAAATTGCTTGCGTTCATCTCCACTCAACAAATCTAACTCTCCCCCTGCAATCGTTGCAACAACCTATCCATTGCCCGATAGCCTAAGGCTTCGGCTAAATGAATTTGCTTAATCTCCTTCTCCCCGGCTAAATCTGCAATAGTGCGAGAAACCTTTAAAATGCGGTGGTAAGCCCGAACTGACAAACCTAATTTGGTTAAGGCATTCTCAAGAAATAATGCATCTTGTGCGGATAGGTTACAATCTCGCTCAATTTCTCGTGTGGTAAGTTGTGCGTTAATTTTGCCTGCTCGCTCAAATTGCATTTTTCTGGCTAAAAACACCCGCTTGCGAACTTGTTCGGTGGTTTCACCCCGATTTGCAGAACCACTTTGTAATGCCCCTTGAGGTAAAAGTGGCACTTCAATGGAGAGATCGAATCGGTCTAAAAACGGACCTGACAAACGGTTTAAATATCGCATTACTTGTTGGGGAGAAGTCCGATTATGCGTACCTTGATAATGCCCTGTTGGGCTTGGGTTCATTGCTGCAATTAATTGGAAACGAGCAGGAAATTGCACTTTAGCATTGGCTCTGGAAATAATAATTTCACCTGCCTCTAATGGCTGCCGGAGTGCATCTAACACTTTCCGCTCAAATTCGGGCAATTCATCTAGGAAAAGCACACCGTTATGGGCTAAAGAAATTTCGCCCGGTTTTGGGATTGAGCCACTGTCAAAGTTACAAATAAGTGTCATAATAGGTAAAACTTAGAATAGTAGAATAAGGCTTTAGCCTATTTTTTACCCTTAGAAGATATAATTTAATGGCATTAAAGCTATAAATAGCTGTCAAAATATATTAAAAGATACTAATAAAGGTCAAAATTATTTATGAAAACAGAATCAATTTTCCAACAGGTTCGTAAGATTAAACCCACACTCCTTAGCGTATCAGGTTTACTCCCTTTTAAAGATGGAGTAAGTATTCCTTATGAATCCACACTAGAACGAGACTTCTTGCTTTATTTTACTTATATGCCTGCAGTAGAGGAAATTATTCCTCAGCCTACTCGCATTCTGTTTGTGAAAAACGGAATGACTTACCCTTATACGCCTGATTTCTTCATTCGTTTTAATGATGGGAGACCAGCATTATTGGTTGAAGTGAAACCAAAATCTAAATGGCAGAAACATTGGCGAGAATGGAAAGAAAAATGGAAAGTGGCAATGGCATTTAGTAAAAAGAATGAATGTGTTTTCCATATTTACGATGAAGATAAAATTCATCACCTTGCATTATTCAACATTAACGCTGTTCAACGTTACAAGCGATTGCAGTGCGATCCTGAAGATATTGAAGCGGTACTCGCCCAAGTTAAATTACACGGGAGTACAACGATAGATTTTTTGCTCTCTCGCTTTTTTACAGGTTCACTCTATCGAACCAAAGGATTACAAATTATCTATCATTTATTAGCAACTAAGCAATTGACTTGTAACTGGTTTGAACCATTATCTGAATTTACCGAAGTTTGGGGGTATTCAAATGACTAAAGGATTTATTCACCCACGTTATCACGGCAGATTAGAGCGTGGGCGTATCATCTTGCAAAAAGGCAATATCTATATAAACCGTGAGGATGGTGAACAATATGAACTGATTGAGTATTTAGATGAAGATGCACAAGTGATGATTAGAAATCTTCATACTCGCCAAAGTAAAATTGCAAGCATTCATCAGCTTGAAAATTTAAAAGTTAATGAACGTGAAGATGTTTCTGTTGATTTAAGTGCAATTAACGACAAATACTGGGAAAAGGCATTAGAAAAATATGAGATGATTAAACCATTGCTTAATTATGAGCAACATTGCCCTGCCTCAGTAAAAGAACGAGCAAAAGAAGTCGGTGTCAGTGATCGAAGTTTATACCGTTGGATTCAAGCATATAACTCTCTAGGTTCTATTGCTGGTTTAGTCAGTCGTAAGCGTGGTTGGGCGGAAGGTAATTCACGTTTAAGTAAAGAACAAGATGAATTAGTGACAGCAGTTATCAATGAGTTTTATTTACATAAGCAACGTCCTACAATTGAACAAACAATTCGTGAAGTACAACGTGTCGCTAATTTAAAAGGTATTGATAGCCCTAGCCGTCGCACAATTCGTCAGCGTATTTTACGCATTTCAGAAGAAGAAAGATTGCGTAAACGTGGACAGAAAGAGAAAGCGAAAAATAAATTTACACCGAAGCCGAATAGTTTCCCTAATGTAGATTTCCCTTTAAGCGTAATTCAAATTGACCATACACCTGTTGATTTAATCATTGTGGATAATCAGTATCGTAAGCCAATAGGCAGACCTTACTTAACATTAGCAATGGATGTATATAGCCGAATGATTACAAGCTACTATCTTTCGCTTGATGCCCCTTCGGTAACATCGGTTGCAATGTGTATTGCTCGCAGCATTTTGCCGAAAGAACGCCTATTACTAGATCATAATGTAAAAGGTGAATGGGCGGTGTTTGGTTATCCGAATAAAATCCACGTTGATAATGGAGCAGATTTCCGCTCACTTGATTTGTCAAAATCTTGTGAGGCACACGGTATTGCTCTTGAGTTCCGCCCTGTTGGTCGTCCTGAGTTCGGCGGACATATTGAGCGTGTAATCGGTACGTTTATGAAAGAAGTTCACGGTTTGAGTGGTACAACATTCTCTAACACGAAAGAGAAAGATACCTATCAATCGGAAGCCGAAGCGGTAATGACCTTAGATGAATTTGAAACGTGGTTGATTAACTATATTGTAAACGTGTATCACAAACGTACCCACTCCGCACTCGGTATGTCGCCTGTTCAAAAATGGCGATTAGGCATTTTCGGTGATAAAGATCACATTGGTTGTGGTTATCCGCAAATGCCTGTTGATGAACAGACATTGTTGCTTGATTTCTTACCCAGTGAAAAACGGACTATTCAACATAATGGCGTAACGATTGATGGCTTACGTTACTACGATGTGGCACTTAATATGTATATCAACGATTCCGATGAAAGTGGTAAGAGTAAGGAATTTTTATTCCGTCGCGATCCTCGTAATATCGGAAAAATTTGGTTCTACGATCCGAAATTGAAACGTTATTTCCCGATTCCGTTTGCCGACCAATCTTTACCTGATATGAGCATTTGGGAATACAAGCAAGTTCGCCAATTCTTGAAAGATAAAGATGAAAAACTGATTCACTCGCAGCAGATCCACGACGCATTAACTGAAATGCGTGAATTGGTTGAACAATCTGCACAACGGACGAAGAAAGCTCGCAGACAGGCTCAACGGCAGAAAGTCCACGCGAAAAGTAAGGTAGTGATCCCAACAAGTTTACCCGAAAGCAAACTAACAGAAACAGTCAAAGAAGCTGCTTCCAATTTGCTTTTAGATAATGATTTCACATTTGGGGAGATTGAGTAATGGAAAAGCAATATGAGTATGTTCACGAAAAATTCCGTCATTTAGTGACCGCAAGTAATCAGGAACGGATTGAGTTTTTAGATGAACCACGTTGGGTTGGTTATGCTGTTGCAAATAAGATCATTGATAATTTGGTTTCCTTGATGAATAAGCCAAAACGCCCTCGTATGTTCAATTTGTTGGTAGTAGGTGATTCTAACAATGGTAAAACGACGCTTATTCGACATTTTTATGATTTGTACGGCATACCTTTCGTGGACAGCCAGTCGGACGGCATACGCCCCATTATTTTGGCAGAAGCACCGCCAAGTGCAAATGAAAAAGAGCTTTATATCTCGCTACTGGAACGTTTCTATGTACCTTACCGACCAACGGATAGCGTAGCTAAATTACGTTATCAGACGATTCACTTATTCCGTGAATATAAGGTAAAAATGCTGATTATTGACGAATTTCATTCGTTGCTTGTAGGGACACCCCGTTTGCAACGCCAAGTGATGAACGCGATTAAAATGTTGTGCAATGAGTTGCAAATTCCGATTGTAGGCGTAGGCACAAAAGATGCAATCCGTGTTTTACATACCGATCCGCAGCACGCCAGTCGCTTTGATGTAGCAGAATTGCCAACATGGAAATTGGATAAGGATTTTCAAAAGCTACTCTTCCAATTTCAAGGTATTTTGCCATTGAAGAAATGTTCTAATCTGCAATCGCCAGAGTTGGCAACGAAAATTCATACAATTTCAGGTGGTAACTTAGGCAATGTACATCGCTTATTAACGGCGTGTGCCGTTGAAGCGATTACAACAGGAACAGAGCAAATCACATTAGACATTATCGAGCATAACTCATGGGTACAACCAACGCAGGGCTTACGAAAAATTATCGGATAAAATCAGGAATTATCAGAACGCCACTCTATCCGAATGAAAGCATCAGTTCGTGGCTTATTCGTGCTGCTTTAGATTGCGGTACAGAGCCGATTACGTTTACTGGGTTTTATTGGGATAAGTGGCGATTATGGACTTATGATTTAGATAGAGGGTTTGAACCGATAGCACCGCAGATTTATGAAGATATTACAGCATTATCACTTAATCAGCAGGTAAACTTAGTCAGTCATTCGCTTTATTCCATGTTGAAACCGATTAACGGAGAAAACATCCTCATTAAAGGTCAAGCGAAATGGGTAATTTCAAGAGGTTCTCGTAATCGCACTTTTCGTGTCGGTCAATCTTATTGCCCTTGTTGCTTAGAGGAAACGTCTTATCTGCGTAATGAATGGCGTTTTGCGTGGCACTTTGGTTGTTTAAAACATCAGGTTTTATTTGAATCTCAATGTCCTTGTTGTGGCGAAATGTATCAACCGCATTTGCTTTCCGCAGAAAAACGATACTTAAATTACTGTCATCAGTGCGGTGAGAAATTACAGATTGTGACAACACCGCTTAATGAAGCAGAAATCGCAACGATGGAAATGCTTGATAAGGTATTTACAACTAATTCAGGTGAATGTTTTGGAAAACGTGTGGACGCTCAAGTGTATTTTGCTGTATTGCGTTACTTCATCAATCTTGTTCGGCGTACTGCGGTCGCAAAATCCACACACGCTTTTGCTAGATTTGTGGAAGAATGCGGCATTTCTCAAGCAGAAATATGCCAGACAAGAACAGCCCTTGCGTTTGAACAACTTCCTGTTGAAGAGCGTAAAAACTTACTGGTAAACGCGATTAAAATCCTAAATTTATCAAGTAAGGATTTCATTCAAGCTACTCAACAAAGCGCTATAACACAAAAGGCGTTTGCCTTTGAAAACTACCCTATGGAGCTTGATACACTCTTTAAATATGCATCCGAAGGCAAAACCGTAAGCCGTAAAACAGTAACCAATAAGCCTAAAACCGATTCTGTTTTAAGTATGAACCGTCAATGGGAACGCTTGAAACGACAGTTAAAAATCGCAGCATGAAAATCACTAAGATCCACCCTCAAAAGAGAAATAGTTGCTCTATTTGTGGCAAAGCTCAAGTAACACGCAAATTCCAAGAGGAATATTATTGCGCGAATTGCTACGCCCAATGGTTTAAGAAAAAGACTTGTAAGCCATGCGGACAACTCAAGCGTATTCACCGCGAGAGCGAACTTTGCCTTGAGTGTGAAAAATTAACAGATTGCGTACGCTGTGGTAAAACCGCAGGTACATTTGAAATCGGTATGATAAGTCGTTACGGTGCGGTATGTAGTTCTTGCACTCGTTATTTCCGAGAGGAAATAGAATGCTCAGAATGTGGCAATATGACTCGTGATAGATACCGTTCACCAGTAACGAACAAATCTGTTTGTTTACAATGCTATCGCAGATACACTTTTGTAACTTGTAAGAATTGTCGCCGTTACCGTAAAGTCCATAACCAAGAGAAGCAGTTGTGCAAGAAATGTGACGAACAGCGACTTTCAACTTGCCCAAAATGCAAAGGCGAAATGCCGTCTGGTTACGGTAATGTATGCCCTGATTGTGCAAGACGAAGTTTATTATTCAATATGATTCGCCTGAATGGACATATCTTGCGTAACAAAGCGATTAAAACTGCCTACAAGAAGTTTATTTTCTGGTATATGCGAAAATGTGGTATTAGTGTTGCCTTGTATAAAGGTGCGGATTTTATGCGTTTCTTCATTGATTGCGATGATATTTGGCAGAAAATTCCTGATTATGCGGAGTTGGTTACGCACTTCAAGCCAAACGGCTTGCGTGCAAATTTAACTGTATTACGCTGGTTACTTGATACGAATCAAGTAGTTGTAGATGAAGGCTTAAAAGAGGATTTAGCTGAATTAGAACGCATACAATCCCTTTTTAATAAACTTAAAGAATCTGTACCTTGTATAGCAAGTTACTATAAACTTTTACAAAGACGATATGATGATGGCAAAACTTCATTAAAATCTGTTCGGTTAGCTTTGCAACCAGCTATCGACTTAATTAGTTCTCAAGCGGTTACAGACTATCCTACACAGGAACAGTTAAACCATTACTTGAGCGAGAAAACAGGTCAAATTGCGGCAATTACAGGTTTTATCAACCACCTGAAATCGGCATATCACTGCGAGTTAGACATTGACCGCAAACTGATTCAACAGATGAAAGCTAAACGGCTTAAAAAGCGTTATTCTCAACGTTTAGTTGAACTCTACAAACAGACCGAATTAATGGATGATGAACAAATGGAATTAGTATCCGTTGTCCTATACAGCTTGCACGGTATTGAAATTAAAAAGCCAAAACCTTATGCCATTTTACTGCTAGATGGTGTAGCTTATTACCGTAGCGAAGATAAGGATTATTTCCTACCGCAAGACATCTATCAGCGTATAAAACCGCAGTTTTCGTAAGGAAAAATTTATTTTTGCGATCTCGCTCGAAAAATTGGAAAGGACTTCTCGACAGAAATCACTCAACTATTAAAGTAAAGCTCAGTTATCAACCATCAAACTAACGGAGCTTATATGAGCAGCACAAACAACGAATCTACTTTGTCTCTTAAACAACAATTCAAACTATGGCTTAGGCAAGAGCAGAAAAATGATGAAATGATTGCCCTTGCAACGATTCCACATATTTTAAGACAGTTTGATCGCCGACTAGCAATCATCAAAGGAAATCAATTTGAAAAACGTTATCTACGTGAGTGGAGAGAAGCTTTTCGTATAGATAGGAAAATTACAAAAGTATTTTTAGTTAGTTTAAACGTTTAATTTGTGGAAAAAGGTGGTTTAACCACCTTTTAATTATCTCCATAATATACTCAATGGAATATTCATCATATCTCTTGCTATCTGCTTAATTAAATTTTATTCCATTTTTCGTCTCATGTGCCATAGAAAGGAGTTATTGTTTGAGGAGTTAATTTATCTAACGCAAAAAAATAGAGTCATTAACTATATTATATTACAAATATTCCTTTAAATAACTTACCACAAATCTAGCAGATAATATACATCCTGTCTTATGATAATTATCATTTTTTTGTGAGTCTCCTAGATCAACAACAGCTTTTGCACCAAAAAATTTTGGTTTAGATAAAGAACTTTTTGCACTAGCATAAACCGCACTTATTTCCATTTCAACTCCGGATAGTTTTCTATGCTGTTCTAAAATTGAATCCATTATTTGTTTATCTGCAACAACAGCAGCTCCTGAGGCAATAGGGGCAATTTTTATTGTTGAATTTTGTAGAGGTGTATCATATAAGTCTCGTTTTATATATTTTAAGATTTCACCATTCTCAGATAATTTTTTTAATTCGGTCTGAACATTATCATCAATACTAATTTGATAAGGCTCTATTTTAAATTTTCCCTCAGTGTGTTTACCCACCTCGTACTCCCAACAAGGATTACCCACTATAATATCAAGATAGCTTGATGCTCCTTGTACGCCTGCACATATACCACTAATTACTACTAATTTAGGTTGAAAGTATTCAATAGCTTTAGTCGCAGTAATAGCCATATCAACTAGTCCCATTCTAGGAGGGACGATACATAAGCCTTTAGATTCCCCTACATTGACTTCTAAGCAATCTAATCCTTTAATAATTCTAGATTCCCCTATATTACACTCAGTATCTTTATATGCGTTTCTTTCTTCGGATAATGCACAGAATATAATGAAATCATAAGTTATCTTAGAAACCACTTTATTAATTTTATAATCTAAACAAGATCTCCACTTATCATCATTACCATTATATTGGATAACATTAATACTTAATTCATTAAATCTATCTATATTTGATATATCCTTTATATTTAGCTTCGTGATTGCTATAGATTCACTTTTGTAATTTGTGCTATAGTTAAAATCGGATAATATCTCATCAGATATATCTGTTGGCTCTTTAGATGAATCACTCAAAGGAAGAAATATATCAAATATAACAACATCATAATGTTCTGATAAAATTCTTCTTCGGGCGTCACGTAAGTTTCCCGCGGTGTCTATCTTAGGATTGTATTCCGCATATTTATTCAATATGTGATTTTTGATCTCATCTAACTTAGATAGTTCATCTTCAATTATTAAAATTAGCATTATAAGCTCCAAAATTTATTTATAGAATAAGTCCATTCATCATTACTATCATCGTAGAATGAGACGTGAAGTTTCTCAATACCATATATTTCAGTTATAAATTCACCTGCTTCAGGTATAGGGTAGTATTCATTTTCCACTTCAATTTCAGGGTATTGTGTCAATATAATTAATGGAATATCTACTTTATTTGAAAATGATAATTCAGATATAACTTCAATTCCTCCTGACGGCATTGATAAAGGATTTCCTTTCCCCACTTTCGCAGAATGGCTTGGTAGAGACATATCAAGAATTATTTTATCTGGGGTTTCATTTTTAAGATAAATTACAGCATCTCTTACATTATCTTTTACTTCAATATTAAGATTGGGAAAGGTAGAGCATATATAGTCATTTATCTTTTTCAATTTAAATAAATCATCCTCAACTATTAATATATTCATTTTAATAATCCATTTTGAAATCAAATGATGCTATTAGATACAGATTATCATCCGTATAATTAACATTGGAAATATAATTATCTATTTCCATTTGTTTTAATTTTTTTATTCCGCTATTTCCTTCAACTACATGAGCACTTTCGCTATTATTGGTCATATTCTCTCTTATTGAGTTTAAATTTTCTATCTTAGATCCATAAGATATAAATTCTGATTTTACAGTTACTCTTATTGCCTTTATTTCATTATGATATTGAATATCTAATTCTAATAAACCATCTAGTTTACCATGATCTGCAACATTTTTTATAATGATAAAAAGGGCATCGTAAATGGCAAAATATTGTCCTCCTGTGATTTGATAGAATTCTTGGTTAATCTGAACTTCAGGAGAGAAAGGCTCTGTTACTAAGTCTTTTACTTCGGACAGTACTGCCTTAAATAATAAAACTATATCAGCGGTTGGTGACGCTATTGACGGTTTGTTAAACCAAGATGATATAATTCTAAATTTATCTGCTGTAATATTATTTATTTCAGAGCAAAAATTCGCATATTCTCTTTTATATTTTGGCTCTAAATCTAAATTTGGCATTTTAATAATTCCATATCTAGATTTAATATGCATTAAATGTTTTCTTATATTAGATAAATCCTCCTCAATCAATCTCCAACAATATTCTAAAATAATATAAGGTAAATCTATTCCAATAGGATTTTTATGGTATGATAGAATTATATCCCTTAGCATGCTATCTGCAATTAATTTCTTTGCTTTAGAATTAATAATTGGGCGTATCATTCCTTCTGGTTTTTTCTTAGAAAGGATATGAAGATACTCAGATACTAATGAGTCTAAAGTGTCATCGTATTCTTTAAACCACTTATTATAAAAATCTTGAAAATCTTTATTATTTGATAATAATTTTTCCTTTTGTTGGTAAAATTCTAAAATTTCCTTTCTCCCTGTTCCTTTTAGAGTTCCGTGTCGGATTCTACGTCCTAAATATGAGGCTATTCCAAACAATTTATTTTCACAAAACTCTTCAAAGCATACTAATAAGCAAGAGGCTGCTTTTTCAAGGTCTGTAATACCTATTTTTGTTTTTGCCCAATCAATATTATATGGGCTAGAAATATTATCAATATTTATCGAATCTAGAGATAATAAAAGTTCATTTAGAACGGTATCACTAATCCATTGAATATACTTTATAGGGTCAACATAAATCCTAGAATCATCAATATTTGCTTTTTGCTTACTTATCTGAATGTCAATTCTTAAATTCTTAGCTCTTTCAATTAGTAAATTGTTATTAGTTTTATTTCCATACCATTCCAATATGGACGCCCTTGTTTCAATTGCATCTATAGGTTCTTCTGTAATAAAAAATAATTTGGTTAAGAATGTTTCATCACATAATGCAACCATATATTCGGCTATAGATTGAGATATATTATAAAAATATTCTAGTAGATTTTCAATTTTATACTCAAAACTATTCTCTAAAGAATGCTGCAGTATACTTCTTAATTGATGTTCATATCTTTGTGTTTTATACTTAGTAAATAATAAGCAGGAAAAAATTATCTTTAAATTATTATTGGTAATGCTTTTAAGCATTTCATCTAGTAGATTATTGGATAATATCTCTCCTAGATTTGTCGTGTAACTCATTAAAGACATAAAGATATCTTCATCATAATCTAATATGCATTTAGAATTATTTTCTAACAGATAAATTAGTCCGCAAGTATTTTCGATAATCCCACAATTGTATCTATTGTATTTGTATGTGTTAATACTATATTCATTACGCTCTTCATTTCTTAAAGATAGCAAGTCTCTTAACTCAGAAAAGTAATTTTTGATTTTACTTCTTTGATATGGAATAGCGATTTTTGTTTTCTTAGTATAAAAATATGATATTACTATTTTATATTCGTAAATCTTTGATATTTCGCTTAATAAAAAACTGTCTCTAAAAAAGTGCAAGTCGCAGAATTGTTCTTTTCTATCATAAAATTGCATAATATCAAAGTCCATATTTTGGATGGAGTCATATTCTTTGCTAATTTCTTTAGCAAGGCATTGATCAGAAATATAAGGTATCTCCAGTCTAGATGTAGAAAGAATATATAATACAGCATCAATCATGGAAATAGAATAGAATGAATTCAAAACTCTTATATACTCTTCTTCATTATTAGGTATTTGATCTATAAATGATCTTGTGATAATTAATGATGTATTTTCTTCTCCATGAAAAATCCTATCACACACACTAAAATAATCATTCTTATCGCTTGTTAGCTCCTTTATTGCTACATTTATATAATTTATATTATGAGGGCATATTGACTCATAAACTGCATCTATTCTTTCTCCAAAACCACAAACTGAAAGCTCGTCAGATAAATTGTTCTTTATAAACTGAATTATTCTTAATAAAAATACAGAAACACCACCTATTCTTGTTAGATGTTCTATGTTATCAACTAACTCCTCTGTATTTTTTAAATTTAGAGAAAATAATATGTTATTATATACTTTTAAAATATTTACTAATTTTGATTTATTTAGATTGATACTTCTATATATATCTACTGGATTTTTATTTTCTATATTTTTTTTTGATTTTAAAAAATAGTTAAGAAAGTATCTAGAGTACTCATTATCTTTAAATAGTTGATTTCCTCTAATTACATCTAAAGATGCTTCATATAGAAAATCACCATATTTAGTCCTGATTTTATTAAGTAACATATCAATCTTGTAGGGATTCTCCTCCCCAATAGCACCTCTTATTATATTTCTTACTTCTCTATTTTTTAAATCTGAAATTTTTAATGAGTTTGTTTTATTAGTATTATTTGTCATCTTGCCACCTTGTATTATTTTTTAATTAAAAATGATTATTTGTTATAACATAATTTTATTTTGATGAGGTGCGAAAAATCTTGCTAGAGAAATCCTACATATTTAAGTAAATTAAAACTATATAATTTCATGAAATAGCTCTTTAACTCTTATTCTAAAGTAATTTTCTAACCCCATTCCAAACCCAGTTATTGTTTGTTTTTTTAGCTTCTACATGTCTAAATAACGACATTTTCCCTTTCTTAGAATCAACGTAATCACTGCTTACACCTTCGCTTGATATAATTTCAATTAGCAGCTTGAATAGATTCTCATCTCGACTATAAACATCACCTTCGCCTGATAGGAATTGTTGAATGTTTTTAGGTTCATAGACAACACTACTAAAACCTGAGTTTTCTTTTTCGTTTCTTGCAGGAAAGCTAAGAACAAAGAATGTTCTTTGTCGCACATCTATTCGCAGTATTAATGCTGCAACTGGATAGTATTGCTCCAGAGAATCAAGGATTTTTTCTAATGAAACTAACGTAAACCTATCACTTTCGTTAAACTCTAGTTTAGGTGTGTACCAATAGACCTGCGCACCTTGTTCATTACGTAGGCGTTTTGCGTGTTCCCAAACGGTATCGAGGCGTGATTTACCTTCAATTTCTTGATTACTAGGAATGTCATAAAAGCAGTTAGCAATACCTGTATTACCAGTTTTTCCTTGTTTTTCACCCACTCCGTAATTCTCTGGTTCATCGTAATTTAAGAATTTAACTTTCCCACTTTTTTCAGCTTCTTGAACAAGCTGAACACGGTTAATCGCTCTCTCTTCGCCGAGTAATTTCAGATGTTCAATAACATCTGCTGTCACAAGATTATTTACGTTATCTAATGCAATATCGAGCTTTTCAAGTTCATGTTCTCGCTCTTGTTTTCGCGTTCTGTATTGGAGTTCGCCGTCTTTTTGCCCTTCACCACCTTTATTTGTTTTTATTGCAGAATGATAATAGAGGTTGATTGGCTCACCTTGAGGTTGGCTAATCCCTGTAATCTGGCAGCAAAGTACAGAATTTCCTAGTTCAATACCGTAGAAGGAAAGCGTGATAGGTTGGTCGTGCCAGCAAGGAATAAAATACTTCGGATTTTCTTGACCTTTAGAAAAAATGATCTTAGCTGTTACATCTTTTACAACTGCTTTTGTATAAGCATCATATTTCAGGTGGTAAAGGAATACGGCATCTTTTGTAGAAAGAGAACGAGGGATAAATACGCCTTTATATTCAAACTGTTCATTAAGTTTTAATTTTTCTTCTACCTTTTGCCAGTTATATGTCATTAAGATACGCTTTAACTCACTTGAATAACCATAGTGAGCCATAAAAAAGTGTAGTGGATGAACGATATAAGACTTACTATCACCTTCAGGTTTAATAACAAGTAACCGATTCCCATCCCCTTTAAATGCTCTCAAATAAGATGGATAAACATATTTATCCGCTTCAAATGGATGTGGTGATTCCTTATCCGTCCAAAGTGCCTTATAAGCTAATCCTTTACTCTTTGAAAAGGTAACTTTAAACTCTTTAAGTTTGAACTTATACTCCGATTCACCATTTTTCCAAATGCTACCGAACGGAATTTTATGTAGATAGTTGATAGGTAAGGCAATTTTGAAGAAACTTTGGTACTCTTCGCCTGTTTTCTTGTTTGTATAGGTAGGATGGGTTAAATTGATAAAAGTGACTTCAACAAGTGTTTTAGATTTATCTAGCGAAAGACGGTTTTCATACCAAGTGGCAACATACTCATCATCTTTAAAGTAACGCCCACCAAATGATTCACCTTCAAAATATTTCTCTAAATTAAGCGAACAGCACCAGTGCACTCTATCTAAATTATTCTCGTCGAAATATGACATAATCCACTTTCTTTTCAGTCAATTAAATAGATAAGTAGATTATAAATGATTTGGATTATAAGGCGACATTTATTTGTACCGTTTGACAGAAATTTGTAGCTTTAACAGCCACCGCCAACTAACGCCACCATTGACGCACTATGATGGGGCGAACGAAACGGGCGTTGCTTCCAGTTCTGAAAATTCAACTCATTCTGTACAAGGCTGGTTACGGAGGCGGTTTCGATTGCCTCTTCGTCCGACATTTCAGGCAGCAGATCCGCCAAACGGCTGGCAAGCATTGTTTTCCCTGTACCGGGCGGACCAAGAAAAAGCAAATTGTGTTGCCCTGCTGCGGCAATGGTTAAGGCTCGCTTGGCGTGTTGTTGCCCGATAATATCCGTGAGATCTCGGCTTACAAGCGGTCGATTTTCTGCCGAGTTTTGCAAAACTTGTTGGCAAATAGGTAGTTTGTCCCGCTTATTTAGCATATTCACCACATCAAGCAACGACTTCGCAAAATAAGTTGTGGCATTTGAAACCAAAGCCGCTTCATTCGCATTTTGCTGAGCCAATATCATTTGGCGTTTTGATTTTTCGGCTGAAATTACGGCAGGAATTGCTCCGTGCACACCTCGCAAATGCCCTGTGAGTGCCAACTCGCCTAAAAACTCACACTGCTTTAATAAATCCGAATCAATCTGCCCCGACGCGGCTAAAATACCGATAGCAATCGGCAAGTCAAACCGTCCACCTTCTTTGGGTAAATCAGCAGGGGCGAGGTTAATCGTAATCCGTTGGGGTGGATAGATAAAATTAGCGTTAATTAACGCACTTCGTACACGATCACCCGCCTCCTTCACGGTAGCTTCGGGCAAGCCAACAATGGTTAATCTTGGCTGACCGTTACTGATATGAACCTCAATCGTTACTAATGGAGCTTCCACGCCAATGGAGGCTCGGCTGTAAACTATGGCTAATGTCATTATGTTGAGAAATAAGAAATCAATGACGAGAGAATAGAAGGAAAGAGAAAAAGAGGGTAGAACAAATATTCAAATTTTCGAGCGAGATCGCAAAAATAGTTTATGGGAGGTCAAAACCTCCCATAAAATAACCTTACTTCACAATCTCAACCGGTCCGTGATCGTCGCAATGATCACCGTGCTGATGATGTAAACGACCATCTACAATATAGTCAATATGATCACCGTGTGGCACAGCTTCGTGTCCGCAGCCTTCGCCGTGAACGTGGTCGCCACAGCAATGAACAGCGTTGCATTCCGCCGGGTTGGTCTCATTTACTTCCAACACGTGTTCATCATAGTGATCGCCGTGTTTATGGTGCAAATGCCCATCGTGTAAATAGTCGATATGGTCGTTATGTTTAATAGCGGTATGACCACAGCCTTCGCCGTGTTCGTGGTCGTGGTGTGCGTGAGTTTTGCAAGACATAAAATGCTCCTTTGAATAAATGAATAAATCGGTTTTATCCTAATCTGAAATGCAATACAATTCAAGGCGTTTCAGGCGTATATTAGCTCATTTAAGAGGAAAGAAAAATGAACACTGAATTGGATATCATTGTTGTTGGCGGCGGCATGATTGGGGCAGCAACGGCGTTGGGATTGGCAAAACAGGGGGTGAAATTAGCCTTGCTAGAAAAAAATCCGCTCCCGACTTTTCAGGCTAATTCCGCCTACGATTTACGCATTTCCGCTATCAGTATGGGCTCAATTCAGTTGTTGGAAAAATTAGGCGTGTGGGAGCAAATTATCTCAATGCGAACCTGCCCTTATACCCAACTTGAAACCTGGGAAATAGAGGGCTTTAACACCGTATTTTCAGCCTCTGACTTAGGGCTGGAAAAGTTAGGCGATATGGTAGAAAACAACCTACTCCAGATTGCATTATGGGAGCAGTTAAAGCAATTTCCAAACTGCGTACAAGCGGTTGGATTTGAGCAAATTTTTGCAAGAAGAGGAGAAAACCGCTGGGAAATTCAAGTTGATAACCAAATCTTTTCTGCCCCTATTATCATTGCCGCAGATGGGGCAAACTCTCAAGCCCGCCAATGGGCTGGTATTGGCTTAACCAGCTGGCAATATCGACAACATTGTTTGCTGGCAACAATCAAGACGGAGAAAATCGCTCCATCAGCCACTTGGCAACAATTTTATGCAACAGGTCCTCGTGCTTTTTTACCCCTTTCAGGCAACAACGGCTGCATTGTTTGGTACGATTCACCACAACGCATTGCGGAGCTAAAAAATCTTCCTACAGAAAAACTAACAGTTGCCATTGAGCAACACTTCCCTACTCGTTTAACAGAAGAATTAGGCAAGATTAACGTGCAGGCGTCAGGTGCATTTCCGCTGACTCGCCAGCACGCTCAACATTATGTACAAAATGGCGTGGTGTTAGTAGGTGATGCAGCTCACACCATTAATCCGCTCGCAGGGCAAGGCGTAAATTTAGGCTTTAAAGATGTAAAAGCACTACTTGAAGTGGTGGAGCAAGCGGTCAAAAAAGGTGAAAATTTTGCGAGTGAGGAAGTATTAAAACGTTACGAGCAAAAACGAAAACCGGATAATTTATTAATGCAAACAGGTATGGACATCTTTTATAAAGCCTTCAAAACCGAACTGTTGCCATTAAAAATCGCTCGTAATTTAGGATTAGTGATCGCCGAAAAAGCAACACCAATAAAAAAACAAGCATTGAAATATGCAATAGGACTTTAGTTCCAAACATTTACTTTATTTACAATTGCTTATTCCAATGTAAATGTTGTAAATATGTAAGGATTTATCATTTAAAACAAAAAAATAAAGGTATAATTATAGTCAGTAAGTTATATCATTAACTTCATAGTTAAATTTTCACTCTGAATAAGGAAACAAATACAAAATGAATTTCGATTTAAATCAATTATTACAACAAGGTCCAGTACGCGAGTTTCTACTTAATCAAGTAGGTAAGCAACTTGGCGTAACAAATGAAACTGGCGGCAACCTTTTAAATAAAGGTTTAGCACTTATCTTAGGCGGTATGAGTCAAAAAGCAAGCAGTACTGAAGGGGCAAACAGCTTATTTAACCTTATCAGAAATACAAATTTACAAGCCAACCCGTTAGATATTTTAATGGGTAAAACTGATGTTGCTAATAATGCTACCGGTAGCTTAAGTAACTTATTTGAACTAGGCAAAAACATTTTACCAAACCTATTTGGTGATCGTACTGATGTTATTGCAAGCCACTTAGCAACTAGCACAAATACTAGTCCAGCAGCATCTAAAGGCATTTTAAGTTTATTATTACCAATCGTTTTCTCTTTCTTTAAAAATAAACTTTCAAGCGGTTTTGGTTTAAGTAATTTCACTAATTTATTAGCTGAGCAAACAAGAGCGGTTTCAACTGAATTAGACGGTGGTGCATTAACAGCATTAGGTTTTGCAAATAGCTCATTTAGCGATGTATTAAGCAATGTTGCTAAAGTAGGCACAGTTTCAGCAGCAACTGCGGCTGCAGCACATACTGCAACAACAAGATCAGCTTCTACTACAACGACAGTGAAAACTGAGCCAGCTAAATCATCAAGCTTAAGCAAATGGTTAATTGGTGCAGGTATCGTTTTAGCTACTTTATTCGGTATTAAAAGCTGCTCAGATAAAGGTTCTACAACAACTGCGAACGCTCCAGCAGTTCAAACAACTCCAGCAACACCAGCAGCTGAAATGGTAAAAGTTTCTGATGGCTTAGGCAATCTTGCTTGGGAAAAAACAGATAAAGATTTAACTGTATCTGGTACAGTTCAAAATGATGGTATTAAAGCGAATATCTTAGATGCATTCAAAGGTTTAGCAGCAGGCTTACCATTAGTAGATAAATTAATGGTTGATGCGAAAGCAGATAAATTTAGCTTCAACAACTTCTCTGGTTTAGCAGATTTATTCAAAGACTTCCCGGGCGTAAACGGTTCTTTTGCAGATAAAGTATTCAACTTAATCGGTGAAGTAACTAGTGAAGATGCAAAAACCAGCTTAGTAGAAAAAGCAAAAGCACTATTAGGTAACTTATTCACTGTAAATGCAGATAAAGTAAACGTAAATGAGCCTGAAGCTGAAGTACTAGCAGATATGTCTTTATCGACATTAGACTTAGACATTATGTTTGCAACGGCATCATCTGAAATTAACCCTCGCTATTTCCGTCGCTTAAACGCATTAGCACAATACTTTGTTGAAAACAAACGTACAGGTGAAATTTCAGGTTATACGGATAATGTAGGCGATGCAGCAGCAAACCAACAATTATCAGAACAACGTGCAAAATCAGTACGTGATTACTTAATCAAACAAGGCGTTCCTGCTGAATCATTAACTGCGGTAGGCTACGGTCAAGATAATCCAGTTGCAGATAATAGCACTGAAGAAGGTCGTAAGAAAAACCGTCGTATTGAGTTTAACGTACGTTAATCAATAATTAAAAATAAAGCGAGATAAACAAATGTTTGTCTCGCTTTTTTATTACTAATAAGGTACTCATAATTTAGCTTAATTCACTATAATTGGACTTCTCTAATATTCTCTACTCTATTAACGCTAGTTTAAACATTTCTATTACTTATCTTATAATTATAAATCTACAAATAATTTTCCTAAACAAAAAGAGAGCTATATAGCTCTCTTTTACTTTATATTTATATTTATATTTATATTTATATTTATATTTATATTTAAAATTATTACATCGCTACAATTACACATTCTGCTACGCTACGAGCATTTGACTGTGCTCTTGAAGTTGCTGCTCTATCGCCAACCGGACCAACAAAAACACGATTCCAATCTGCACTGCTGGCAATTCGAGCATTAAATCCTGCCATAGCAAGGCGTGCTTGCATATTTTCTGCTTGAGCTTTATTTTTAAATGCCCCACATTGTAAACCGAATTTACCTGCTTGATTTGCCGCTTTATCTGCCGGTGTTGCCGCACTTGCAACAATTTTAGCCGGTTGTTCTTTTTTCGTTTTTTCTTCTGCTAACTTAGCTTGCTCAGCCTTTTTAGCTTCTTGCTGTTTTTTCAATTCAGCTTGTTTACGCTTTTCTTCCGCTCTCTTTTGAGCTAAGGCTTCCTCTTCCGCTCTTTTTGTTGCCAGAGCCTCATCACTTAATTGAGGCTCTTGAGTAACTATTGTTGCCTTATCTGTTGTCTCTGCTGGAGTTTCTACTGTTGAATTTTGCTGTACTTGTTCAGCTAAACGAGCTTCTTCTTGTTTACGTCTTTCTTCAATTTGTTGCTTTTGCTGAGCTGTTAATTGAGCTAAACGTTCTTGTGAAGTTTGATTATTATCAGTAATGACCGTGCGAGTTTCCAAATCACGAATATAACTCCAGCTTTCCTCCGGTCTGCTCGGCAATTGACTTTTTGGCTGCTGTTGAACTGGTTGTGCTGTATTCGAAACAGTTGTTGGAGCCGGTGCATTTGCTTTTAAAAGCCATAATGCAATACCGCAGCCTAAAATCAAACCAATAATTAGGATCAGAACCTTTTTTAACGCACTTTCTTTTTGTGTTTTTTTACTTTTTTTCTCGTTTGAACGAGCAACATAATCACGCTGTGGCACAATAACCGCCTTCCCTATAAAAAATAAACTAATTTGTAAATTTTACTGTAAAAATAACCGCTTGCCTATCTTATATACCGCATTCTGTTTTAAAGTTTTGTAAAAAACGACAAAAAGATTCTTTTTATTTACTTTTTTGATGAGAAAGATAAATATCAAAGCGGTGATTTTTCGTCATTTGTGAGAAATCCGGTTTTTGCTCTGCCAAAAAAGGAGCATAATCCGGGCGTTTCACCACCACTCGTTTTTTCGCTAACGCCTTTGCCGGCAGAAAAAAATCATCGGAATCTAAATCTGCCCCGACTAAATGCTGAAACACTCGCATCTCTTTTTTTACCAAGGCACTTTTTTGTTTGTGTGGATACATCGGATCTAAATAGACCACATCTGCCGCATTCAGTTGTGGTTCAAGCAGTGAAATGTTGCGAACATCCGCCAAAATCATTCGTTCTTGCATAAAACTGCCGATTTCTGGATCTTGATAAGCCCGATTTAGCCCATCTTCCAATAATGCCGCCACAATAGGATTTCGCTCCACTAACAGCACCTTGCAACCTACGGCAGCTAATACGAACGCATCTCGCCCTAAGCCTGCCGTAGCATCAATCACTGTAGGTAAATAATCGCCTTTAATGCCTACCGCTTTTGCCACTGCTTCGCCCCGTCCGCCACCAAATTTACGGCGGTGAGCCATTGTGCCATCGACAAAATTCACCGCTATCGCCCCGAGTTTTGGTTCATCTAATTTGCGTAGCTCTAAACGCTCCTCTGTTAGTACGAGAGCTAATGTGCTATCTGCTTGATGAATAAGCTGCCATTTGTCGCAAATACGTTGGAATTTGTCGTGATTATCGGTTTCGTTAATTAATTGGATCATTTTAATAATTCATCAAAGTGGGCGAGTAAACATTCTTTGCCCGCTACATCTTCGTCTTGCCAAGCCGATCTTAACATTTCGTCCGTGAATAATTTTTCATATTCAGCCGCAATCGGGCGGTAACTGATATGCCAAGGCTCAAATCCGACTCGATTATGCGTGCCGTCAAAGGGGAAATAAAAACCAAATTGTTCTGCGTGAGCGTGTAGCCACTCGGTGAGTTCAGCAAAATAGCCGCCTTCTAAATACTCCCAAGGCTCTAACAAAAGTTGGGTATTTTCAGGGAGCAAATCCGGATCGAAAATATCAATTTCCGTCCCCCAATGATGGCGGCTTGAACCGGGAACCGCTGACCAACGCAGCATTGCTTGACATTTCTCGAAATCAGAGAGTTGGCTCATATCAATCGCAGTACCATTATCATCGTGAACTTTACGTTCGCCGTTAAATTTCGCATTCCAAATCCATTTTTGGCGTTCAAAATCTCGAAAAGTGCTGGCTGGCTGAAGATTAAAACCTGCCTCTTTTGCCCCTTGTTGCAATGCCAAAAACGCCTCAACCACTTCAGGCTGAAGGAAATGTTTATCCGAAAGCGGATTTGGCAACGCTACCAAATGGGCTCGCGTTTTACCGGTTAAAATAGCTGCAAAATTTTCCACAAAAATGACCGCTTGTATGCTAAAAATCAATGGATTGAATTATAAACTAAATTTCAGCGATATGTTTTTTCTTGTGGAAATAAAAGCCTTTCTATGTTAAAAAGTGAGCCGTATTTCCCTTTAAATTTTTAACTGATTAAGGAACACAACAATGTCTTTACAAGCAATTATTGAAGCGGCATTTGAACGCCGTGCAGATATCACACCTAAAACTGTTGATGCAGAAACCAAAGCGGCTATTGAAGAAGTTATCGCAGGTTTAGATAACGGTTCTTTGCGTGTAGCTGAGAAAAAAGATGGCGAATGGGTCGTAAACCAATGGGTGAAAAAAGCCGTGTTACTTTCATTCCGTATCGCAGACAACCAAATCATTGACGGTGCAGAAACCAAATTCTACGACAAAGTACCAACTAAATACGGCAATTATACGGAAGAACAATTCAAAGCAGATGGCATCCGTGCCGTACCGGGTGCAGTAGTACGTAAAGGTTCACACATCGAGAAAAACGTGGTGTTAATGCCATCTTTCGTGAACATCGGTGCATACGTTGGCGAAGGCACAATGGTGGACACTTGGGTAACAGTGGGTTCTTGTGCACAAATCGGTAAAAACGTTCACTTATCAGGTGGCGTGGGAATCGGTGGCGTGTTAGAGCCGTTACAAGCAAACCCAACTATCATCGGTGATAACTGCTTTATCGGTGCACGTTCTGAAATCGTGGAAGGCGTGATTGTGGAAGATAACTGCGTGATCTCAATGGGCGTATTTATTGGCCAATCCACCAAAATCTACGACCGTGAAACTGGCGAAGTACATTACGGACGTGTACCGGCTGGTTCGGTGGTAGTTTCAGGTTCTCTGCCATCGAAAGACGGTTCACACAATCTATACTGTGCGGTTATTGTGAAAAAAGTTGATGAGAAAACACTTAGCAAAGTAGGCTTAAACGAACTTTTACGTTCAATCGAAGAATAATAAATGTTCCCTCACTTTGCAAAAGTGGGGGATTTTTTTACCGCTTGTAAGGAAATATATGGCAATAATCGTCCGAAAAATGGCGGAACAAGATGTCGTTCAAGTTTTCCCTCTAATGCAAAAACTGGCTGAGTTTGAGTATTATCTCGATTCATTTGCAATTACACCTGAGGTCGTAGTTGAATCTGGCTTTCGAAAAAATCCGCCTGATTTCTACTGTTTAGTGGCAGAAAATGAAGGCAAGATTGTAGGAATGTTAGTCTATTACTTCCTGCCTTATACCGCTCAAAATCGTCCGGCTATTTATATGAAAGAGTTGTATGTTGATGAAACGGCTCGTAATCAAAAAGTGGGCGAAGCATTAATGGAAGCCTTAAAAGCGGAGGCAAAAGCACATCGCTGCACAATAATCAAATGGACAGTTGCCCCTTGGAACGAGGGAAGTATTCGTTTCTATCAACGTTTAGGAGCAACCGAAAATCGTGAATGGTTAAACTACGAATTAAGTGTGGAGTAGGTAATGAAAAAAATCTTACTATTAAACGGTCCAAACCTGAATATGCTTGGCAAGCGTGAGCCTGAAATTTACGGTTCACAAACGTTAGCGGATATTGAAAACCATCTGAAAACTTTAGCCTCATCGCAAGGGGTAGAACTAGATTGCTTCCAAGCAAATGGTGAAGAACCAATCATCAACCTTATTCATCAAGCTTTTCAAAACACCGATTTTATTATTATTAACCCCGGAGCGTTCACTCACACCAGTGTGGCAATTCGTGATGCGTTACTATCAGTTTCCATTCCGTTTATTGAAGTACATCTTTCTAATGTACATAGTCGCGAACCTTTCCGCCATCACTCCTATCTAAGTGATATAGCAAAAGGCGTTATTTGTGGCTTGGGTATAAAAGGCTATGAATATGCGTTGGATTTTGCGATTTCACAATTTAAAAAATAAGGCAATAAAATGGCAGTTAAAAATGAACAATTTATCGTTCTCTGTAACGGTATTATTCGCTTATTTGGCAATATTGTAAAGGTGTTGAGCTACCCTTTCCACGCCCTTTTTCCGAAAAAGCGTTTTACGATTCCGGAATATAGTCCGGCAAAAATTCGTTCTAACCAACCAACAAAAATTACCAAAACGATTTGGCAAACTAACTATTCAAATAAAGTAACCTTGCCAATGTATGCCAATTATTTGTTTAACCGACTAATGTCGTTAAGCTATGATTATCGTTATATCAGCACTGAAGAACGTGAAGCCTACATCAAAGCGAATGCTGATGAACGCACCTTCAATGCTTATAGCAAGCTCACTGACGGTGCAGCTCAAGCTGATTTCTGGCGAATTTTTACTTTATTAAGAGAAGGTGGCATTTATATTGATATTGACGGGCATTTAGTGTATCCACTTTCCAAAATTATTAATGAAAACGATAGTGAAGTATTAATCAAACGCCGTAACAAATACACTAACTTTTTCCTTGCCGCCGAAAAAGACAACTGGATTTTAAAAGATACGCTTGAGTTGATCATCAGCAATATTGAAAACCGTCGCATTGAGGGTGGTGTATTTGTAATGACTGGTCCAGATACATTAAATAATGCTATTGGCGATAAAGCGGTAAATTTTCGCCGTGATAAAGTAACCTGTGCACAAGGCACATTCACAAATGAGTATTTTCAATATATCGACAAACCGGGCAGTAAATGGAACTACAAGAAGAATGAGGATTTGCTCAAATAAGTTACAAGCGGTTGAAATTTGCAAAAAATTTACCATTTTTGACCGCTTGTTATCGGTAAAATTTTGATTACCCCAACTGGTACGATGAATACCAAAATCACGTATTTTCGCCAAATTTAGAAGATTTTATTCGCAAAATCCGTGAAATTCAGGTATTCTACACCCAGAATTTTTAGCTCTGCATTCTATTATTTACGATAAAAAATGCAGAGTTCTATTTTTATTATTAATCACACACGGAATCTTATTATGGATATTCGCAAAATCAAAAAACTTATCGAATTAGTTGAAGAATCTGGCATTACTGAATTAGAAGTGTCTGAAGAAGAAGGTACAGTACGTATTAGCCGTGCTGCACCAGCAGCAGTTGTTGCTCCTACTGTTCAATATGCTGCCGCACCTGTTGCAGCCCCAGCTCCAGCAGCAGCTCCACAACCCGCTGCACCAGCCTCTTTCCCTTCTAATGCGGCAACGGAGCAAGTAAGTGGACACGCTGTACGTTCTCCAATGGTAGGTACCTTCTATCGTAGCCCAAGCCCGGATGCGAAAGCCTTTGTGGAAGTAGGTCAAACCGTGAAAATCGGCGATGCACTCTGTATTGTTGAAGCGATGAAAATGATGAATCGCATTGAATCAGATAAAGCCGGTGTAATTAAAGAAATTTTAGTTAATGATGGCGAACCGGTTGAGTTCGACCAAAAATTATTCATCATCGAATAATCTATGTTTGCCCTTATATTTTATTTAATAGGGGCATCTTTCCAACCAATTCACTTCAAGGGAATCTCCCAATGTTAGAAAAAGTTGTTATTGCAAACCGTGGCGAAATTGCTTTACGCATTTTACGAGCCTGTAAAGAATTAGGCATTAAAACGGTTGCCGTTCACTCAACAGCAGACCGTGAATTAAAACATGTTTTATTAGCGGATGAGACTATCTGTATTGGTCCTGCTCCTTCTGTTAAAAGTTATTTAAATATCCCAATGATTATTGCGGCAGCAGAAGTAACAAATGCAGATGCAATTCACCCGGGCTATGGTTTCTTATCTGAAAATGCTAACTTTGCAGAACAAGTTGAAAAATCAGGTTTTGTGTTTATCGGTCCAACAGCTGACGTAATCCGTTTAATGGGCGATAAAGTATCTGCAATTAATGCGATGAAAAAAGCGGGTGTGCCTTGTGTACCGGGTTCTGATGGTCCTATTGGTACTGATCCGAAGAAAAACAGAGAAATTGCAAGCCGCATCGGCTACCCTGTTATCATCAAAGCCTCTGGTGGTGGCGGTGGTCGTGGTATGCGTGTTGTTCATCACGAGAAAGATTTAGAAGAATCTATCGCAATGACTAAAGCTGAAGCAAAAGCAGCCTTTAATAACGATATGGTTTATATGGAGAAATATTTAGAAAATCCACGCCATATTGAAATTCAAGTACTTGCTGATACACACGGTAATGCCGTTTATTTGGCGGAACGTGATTGCTCAATGCAACGTCGCCACCAAAAAGTGGTGGAAGAAGCACCGGCACCGGGTATTACGGAAGAATTACGTAAATTCATCGGTGAACGTTGTGCAAATGCTTGTCGTGAAATCGGCTATCGCGGTGCAGGTACATTCGAGTTTTTATACGAAAACGGCGAGTTCTATTTCATTGAAATGAACACACGTTTACAGGTAGAACACCCTGTTACAGAGATGATCACAGGCGTGGACTTAGTGAAAGAGCAACTGCGTGTTGCAGCCGGTTTACCACTTTCTATTAAACAAGAAGATATTAAAGTGAAAGGACACGCTATTGAGTGTCGTATCAATGCGGAAGATCCTCAGACTTTCTTACCGTCTCCGGGCAAAATTACACGTTTACACGCACCGGGTGGTTTAGGTGTACGTTGGGATTCTCACATTTACTCAGGCTATAGCGTACCACCACATTATGATTCAATGATTGGTAAACTCATCACTTTTGCAGAAGATCGTGATATTGCTATTCGTCGTATGGAAAATGCGTTATCTGAAACAATTGTTGATGGAATTAAAACAAATATTCCATTGCATACACAAATTCTTTCTGATAGCGAATTCCGCAAAGGTGGCACAAATATCCACTATTTAGAGAAGAAACTCGGTCTTAAATAACCCTCAAAGGCGAACAATGTTCGCCTTTTTCATTATTTTCTTACCCAAAATGTGAATGATGTCGCTAAATCATAAAAAATTTCACGTTTTCTGCGATTTCTCAGGTAGAATATTAAACAAACTAAAGCAACACAATCGCAAGGAGCATTTATGAACATTCCATTCTGCTTACCTGAAAACATTAGCCCTGAAACATTTTTACGTGAATATTGGCAAAAACGCCCTCTTTTAATTCGTAATGGCTTACCTCAAATTGTAGATTTATTTGAGCCGGAAGATATTATGGAATTAGCCTTAGAAGAGGAAGTTACTGCACGCCTTATTCAATGCAAAGGGGATAAATGGTCTGTAAAAGCAAGCCCGCTTGTAGAAGAAGATCTACAGAATCTGCCGGAGCAATGGTCTGTTATGGTGCAAAATCTTGAACAATGGTCGCCAGAACTGGGAGAATTATGGCAAGCCTTCGGCTTTATCCCACAATGGCAACGTGATGATATTATGGTGTCCTGCTCGCCATTAGGTGGCACTGTAGGAAAACATTATGATGAATACGATGTTTTCCTCGTTCAAGGCTATGGACAACGCCGTTGGCAGCTTGGCAAATGGTGTGATCCAAGCACAGAATTTAAACCAAACCAACCTATCCGTATTTTTGATGATATGGGCGAGTTGGTATTAGACGAAGTGATGAACCCGGGCGATGTGCTTTATGTGCCGTCCAGAATGGCACATTATGGCGTGTCAGAAAGCGATCAAGGCTTAACTTTCTCTTTCGGTTTGCGTTACCCGAATGCAACGGATTTAATGGAAAATATCTGCAAAACGATTGAGCATCAGGCGGATATGATTAACTCAGCGGAATTCCATATTCCATTCCGTTTATCGCCGAATGTGCAGCCAAATGCATTACTCGATCCGAAAATGGTGCAAACCCTGAAACATCAGTTAATCAACTTATTGCAAAACTCTGAGCAATTTGACGAATTATTTACCCATAGCGTGGCAACTGCCGCCAGCACTCGCCGTTATGAACTGCTACAAACAGATAACGAATATTATCCGGATGAAGTTCAACAAGTGTTGGAAGAGGGCGGCTGGTTACAGCAAGATGCCAATGTGAAGATTCTCTACACCGAAAACCCACAACGTCTTTATGTGAATGGCGAATGGATTGATGAGCTTAATGAGGCGGAAATGGCGTTGTTAATTCGTATTGCCAATGGCGACTCTATTTCGTGGAATAAACTTGCCTCTAAAGTACAAGACCAAGCGGAACTCGAGTTGATGCTAGACACTATCTGTGATTGGCTGGACAGCGGTTGGATTATTTTATCTGAAGCCGAATAATACGGAAACCTTTCACAAGCGGTTATTTTTGCAAAAAAAATTTGCAAATTTAACCGCTTGTTTATTTTATGTGAGAAATGGAAAATGCAAATCGAACAATATCAACAATGGGTTCGGGAGTTTTATCAACAGCAAGGTTGGTACGAGCGTAGCCCTTTTATGCGAATGACTTATCTGACTGAAGAAATTGGCGAAGTAGCCTGTGCAGTTAGAGCTATTGAAATCGGGCGTGAGCGACCGGACGAAACCGAGGCCTCACAACAGCAAAAGCGAGATAACCTCATTGAAGAGCTGGGCGATGTGATGGATAATTTATTCGTGCTTGCGGATAAATATGGTATTTCAATGACGGAAGTCATCACTCGTCATCAAACCAAATTTGAAGATCGCTATTTGCAAAAAAACACCGAGAAATAACCGCTTGTGATAGCATTATTATAAGAAAAAAGCCTTGGGTTTCCCCAAGGCTTTTATGCATTTCACTGCGTTGTAGCAAATTAGTCGCCAAGACGCTCTTTGATACGTGCAGATTTACCAGAACGCTCACGTAAGTAGTAAAGTTTAGCTTTACGTACTGCACCTTTACGTTTAACAGCAATGCTATCAATTACAGGTGAGTGAGTTTGGAATGTACGCTCAACGCCTACGCCGTTTGAAACTTTACGTAGTGTGAATGCAGAGTGCAAGCCACGGTTACGAATTGCAATAACCACGCCTTCGAACGCTTGCAAACGTTTTTTACTACCTTCTACTACCCATACCTTAACTTCTAATGTGTCACCTGGACGGAAGCTAGGTAAATTTTGTTTTAACTGTTCTTGTTCAAGTTGTTTGATGATGTTACTCATTTTAAAAACCTTCTATAATCCTAGAATTAACTGATTTTGTGTTGTTTTTTAATTTGATTCAACAACACTCTCTGTTCGTCAGTCAGAGCTAGGCTATCCAATAGCTCAGGGCGTCTTAACCACGTTCGTTCAAGCGATTGTTGTAACCGCCATTTGCGAATTTGCTCGTGGTGTCCCGACATCAGCACTTCTGGGACAGGCATACCGTCTAACACTTCAGGGCGGGTGTAATGTGGGCAATCTAATAATCCTTCTGCGAAAGAATCTTCCAACGCCGAAGCCTGTTTGCCTAATACACCGGGAACAAACCTTGCAACAGCATCAATTAATGTCATTGCAGGCAGTTCTCCCCCTGTCAGTACGTAATCTCCGATTGACCATTCCTCATCAACTTCGGTTTGAATCAATCTCTCATCAACCCCTTCATATCGTCCACAGATTAAAATCAGTTTCTGATTTGAAGCTAACGTTTGCACGCCGGCTTGATCAAGTTTACGTCCTTGCGGTGAAAGGTAAATTACTTTAGCCTCTACACCGTCTGCTGCTTTGGCTGCCTCTTTAGCTGCACGAATTGCATCACGTAAAGGCTGAACCATCATTAACATTCCCGGACCACCACCGTAAGGGCGATCATCCACGGTTTTATGTTTATCTAATGTGAAATCGCGAGGATTCCAACATTCAATTTGCAGCAGATTTTGTTTAACTGCACGTCCTGTTACCCCAAAATCGGTGATTGCTTTAAACATTTCAGGGAATAGTGAAATGATACCAATCCACATCATTAATGCCTCAAATGCTTTTAAAAGCTAACCGCATACCTGAGGTTAGAAACCAGCATCCCACTCCACCGTAATGGTTTTGGTGGCGAGATCTACTCTTTTAACTACTTGTTCGTATAAGAACGGAATTAATCGTTCTTGTTTACCAAAAGCATCTTTGCTGTTTGCACGCACCACTAACACATCGTTTGAGCCTGTTTCCATCATTTCAGTTACAGTTCCCATTGTGTAGCCTTCCAAGTTTACTACTGTACAACCGATTAAATCGTGCCAATAGTAATCCCCTTCTTCCAATTCAGGAAACACAGATAAATCCACACCAATTTCGGCATTAGTTAATAACTGTGCAGCTTCACGGTCTTCTGTACCCTTTAATTTCACAATCAAATCATTGCTGTGATAACGCCAAGCTTCGAGCTCGACTGGCTGCCATTGCCCTTTGATTTTTAAGAACCACGGCTGATAGTCGAAAATACTTTCAGATTGTTCTGTTGATGAATAGAGGCGTAACCAGCCACGGATCCCATAGGTTGAACCTAATTTCCCGACAACTTCAATTTTTTGTTCGCTCATACTCACCTACTTATATAATTTTGGCTTAAAAAATTAAGCTGCTTTGCGAGCTTCTTTAACTAAAGAAGCAACACGGTCTGATAAATCAGCACCTTTAGCAACCCAAGCATCTACTTTAGCCACATCTAAACGTAAACGTTCAGCTTGACCTGCTGCTAATGGGTTGAAGAAACCGATACGCTCGATAAAGCGACCATCACGAGGTGAACGGCTGTCCGCTACCACGATTTGGTAAAATGGGCGTTTTTTAGCTCCGCCACGAGTTAAACGAATGGTTACCATAACCTTTCCTCTAAAATGTTGATAGTAAAAAATAAACCCTCGTTCGAGGTGAGGGTAACGAACTTGCCCCAAAAGGGAAAACAAGCGGTCAAATTATACAGATTTTTTGCAAAAAAACAAGGTATATAAAGATCTGCATATAAAAGAAAACCCCGATAAGAATATCGGGGTTTTAGGTTCAAACTTAATTAGATTATTCCGCTGCTGCTTCTGCAGCAACTTCCGGACGATCTACTAACTCAATGTAAGCCATTGGTGCGTTATCGCCTGCACGGAAACCACATTTTAAGATGCGGGTGTAACCACCGGCACGATTTGCAAAACGTGGACCTAATTCATTGAATAATTTAGCAACTGTATCAACGTTGCGTGTACGGGCAAAAGCTAAACGGCGGTTTGCAACGCTGTCTGCTTTAGCTAAAGTAATTAACGGCTCAACTACACGACGTAACTCTTTTGCTTTTGGTAAAGTTGTCTTGATGATTTCGTGTTCAACTAGAGAACTTGCCATATTGCGGAACATCGCTTGGCGATGGCTGCTGTTACGGTTTAATTGACGTCCACTCTTACGATGGCGCATAACCTATTCCTTCTTAGAAAATCTATACCGAAACTAGTCTTCTGCAATGCTTGCAGGCGGCCAGTTTTCAAGGCGCATACCGAGTGATAAGCCACGAGAAGCTAGAACATCTTTGATCTCTGTAAGAGATTTTTTACCTAAGTTAGGCGTTTTAAGTAGTTCAACTTCTGTACGTTGGACTAAATCACCAATATAGTGAATTGTCTCTGCTTTTAAACAGTTAGCAGAACGAACTGTCAGCTCTAAGTCATCTACCGGACGAAGAAGAATTGGATCAAATTCTGGTTTTTCTTCTTTCACTTCAGGTTGACGAACATCACGCAAATCAACGAATGCAGCAAGTTGCTCTGCTAAAATCGTTGCAGCACGACGGATAGCTTCTTCTGGATCTAATGTACCATTAGTTTCCATCTCAATAACAAGTTTATCTAAGTCTGTACGTTGTTCAACACGTGCAGCTTCTACATTGTAAGCAATGCGATCTACTGGTGAAAAACGTGCATCAACTAGCAAACGACCAATTGGACGGTCATCGTTTTGAGTATGAAGACGTGCTGATGCAGGTACATAACCACGACCACGTTGCACACGAATACGCATACTAATTGACGCATTCTTATCTGTTAAATTACAGATAACGTGATCGGGATTTACGATTTCTACATCGCCATCGTGTGTGATGTCGGCTGCAGTTACAGGGCCAATTCCAGATTTATTGAGTGTCAAAATAATATCATCTTTATTTTGCACTTTCACCGCTAGACCTTTAAGGTTTAATAATACCTCAAGAATATCTTCCTGAACGCCTTCTTTGCTGCTGTATTCGTGTAATACACCATCAATTTCAACTTCAGTAACTGCACAACCCGGCATAGATGAAAGTAAAATGCGGCGAAGTGCGTTGCCTAATGTATGGCCAAAACCACGTTCTAACGGCTCTAATGTCACTTTAGCGCGAGTTGAACTAATTTGTTCAATATTCACTAAGTGCGGCTTTAAAAATTCTGTCACAGAACCCTGCATTTTTTCCTCTCTTTGCGGTTAAGCTAACTATTATTTAGAGTAAAGCTCAACAATCAGATGTTCATTAATATCTGCTGATAGATCTGAACGCTCTGGACGACGTTTAAATACGCCTTCCATTTTAGTCGCATCAACTTCTAACCAAGTCGGTTTTTCACGTTGAGTCGCTAATTCTAATGATGCTTTAATACGTGCTTGTTTTTTCGATTTTTCACGAACAGCAACAACATCATCAACAGAAACTTGGAATGAAGGAATGTTTACTACACGACCATTTACTACGATTGATTTGTGGCTAACAAGCTGACGTGCTTCTGCACGAGTTGCAGCAAAACCCATACGATAAACTACGTTATCTAAACGACCTTCTAATAATACTAATAAGTTCTCACCGGTATTACCTTTTAAGCGGTTTGCTTCTGTATAATAGTTACGGAATTGACGCTCTAAGATACCATAAATACGGCGAACTTTTTGTTTTTCACGTAACTGACTACCGTAGTCAGATAAACGTGGCTTGCGAGCACCGTGTTGACCAGGGGCTACATCAAGTCTATTTCTACATTTTGATTCAATCGCACGAACGCCTGATTTTAAGAATAAATCAGTACCTTCACGACGGCTTAGCTTGAGCTTAGGACCCAAATATCTTGCCATTTTCTTTCTCCAATGATTCTAACGTCAATTATACACGACGTTTTTTCGGTGGACGACAACCGTTATGTGGAATCGGAGTCACATCTGTAATGTTCGTGATACGGAAACCCGCTGCATTTAATGCACGGATTGTTGATTCACGACCCGGACCCGGACCTTTAACCATAACTTCCAAATTCTTTAAACCAAACTCTTTAACCATTTCTGCACAACGCTCTGCAGCAACTTGAGCAGCAAATGGAGTTGATTTACGAGAACCACGGAAACCTGAACCACCTGCAGTTGCCCAAGCAAGAGCATTACCTTGACGGTCAGTAATGGTAACGATTGTGTTATTGAAAGATGCGTGGATATGAGCTACGCCATCTGCAATCTGTTTTTTAACGCGCTTACGTGCGCGAACTGGTGTTTTAGCCATTATTTATCTACTCCGACTATTTTTTGATCGGTTTGCGTGGACCTTTACGGGTACGCGCATTAGTCTTAGTACGTTGACCACGTACCGGTAAACTACGACGATGACGTAAACCACGGTAGCAACCTAAGTCTAAAAGACGTTTGATGCTTAAAGTTACTTCACGACGTAAATCACCTTCGACAGTAAATTTACCAACTTCTTCACGCAGTTTTTCAATCTGCTCTTCAGACAATTCTCTGATCTTTACATCTTCAGCAATACCCGTTGCAGCACAGATAGCTTTTGCACGAGTTTTACCGATACCATAAATAGCAGTTAATGCGATTACAGTGTGTTTCTGATCAGGAATGTTAATGCCTGCAATACGGGCCACTATGCACTCCTATTATTTAAGTTTATTGATATACTGATCTTGAAAAGCCCGTTTCAGGATACTCAAACAGTATATCAGGACGAATGAGCTGAGCAGTATAACTGCTCAGCGGGTTCTTTGCAAGAAATATGCGTAAATTAACCTTGACGTTGTTTGTGTTTAGGGTCGCTACAAATTACACGAACCACACCTTCACGCTTGATTACTTTACAATTACGGCACATTCTTTTAACTGAAGCACGAACTTTCATTGCTTATCCTTTGTTAAGGGCTTATTGACCTAAGCCTTTTAAGTTAGCTTTCTTCAACACAGAATCATATTGTTGAGACATTAAATGGCTCTGAACCTGTGCGATGAAATCCATAATAACAACCACTACAATTAATAAAGAAGTTCCGCCTAATTGGAATGGAACTTTCCATAATGATGTAATGATGTAAGGAACCAAACAAACAAAAGTAATATATAACGCACCGATTAAGGTTAAACGTGTCATTACTTTATCAATGTAACGAGATGTTTGTTCGCCTGGTCGATAACCTGGTACAAACGCACCTGATTTCTTAAGATTATCCGCTGTATCACGAGGATTATACTGCATTCCTGTATAAAAGAATGCGAAGAAAATTACTGCCATTGTAAATAGGACAATGTACAATGGTTGACCTGGCTGTAATAGTTGTGAAAGGTTAAATAACCATTCGAAACCCTCACTTTGACCAAACCACTGAGTAATACTTGCAGGGAATAAAATAACACTTGAAGCAAAAATTGCTGGTATTACTCCTGCCATATTAACTTTTAGCGGTAAGTGTGAAGATCTTGCAGGTGCCATCATTCTACCTTGTTGGCGACTTGCATAATTCACAACAATTCTTCTTTGTCCACGTTCAACAAAGACAACAAAATACGTTACTGCAAATGCAATTATTGCGACTAATAGTAATACAATAAATGACAACTCACCTTGGCGAGCTTGTTCAATTGTCTGCCCAATAGTTGCCGGAAGATCCGCAACAATACCTGCAAAGATAATCAATGAGATACCATTTCCGATACCACGCTCAGTGATTTGTTCACCTAGCCACATAAGGAACATTGTCCCTGTTACTAAGCTTATTACAGAAGTTATATAGAATAAGATATTTGGATTAGGAACTAATCCTTGTACCATATTCGGTAGGGCTAATGAAATACCAATAGATTGAATAAATGCTAATAGTAATGTACCGTAACGAGTATATTTACTAATTTTTCTGCGACCTGCCTCACCTTCTTTCTTTAATTCAGCTAAAGGTGGGTGAATCGCTGTCAATAATTGAATAATAATTGACGCTGAAATATAAGGCATAATACCTAATGCAAATATAGATGCACGGCTTAAAGCACCACCAGAGAACATATTGAACATATCAATGATGGTGCCTTGCTGTTGTCGAATTAATTCGGATAATACAGAAGCATCAATGCCAGGAACAGGTATAAAAGAACCGATTCGGAAAACGATTAACGCACCTAAAACAAATAACAACCTTGATTTAAGCTCGCCAGTCCCTTTTTGTGTACTACCTTGGTACCCTGGTTGCTTTGCCATCTATTATTCCTCGATAGAACCGCCAGCAGCTTCGATAGCAGCTTTAGCACCTTTAGTTACACGTAAGCCTTTAATTACAACTGCTTTGTCAATTTCACCCGCTAAAATTACTTTAGCTGATAAAATATCTTTAGTAATAATATTAGCTGCTTTTAATGCTTCTAAAGTTACTTCGTTACCATCTACTTTAGCTAAGTCGTTTAAACGAATTTCAGCCACATGGAATGATTTTAGTGATGTAAAACCAAATTTTGGTAAACGACGGTATAAAGGCATTTGACCACCCTCGAAACCACGACGAACACGTCCGCCTGAACGAGATTTTTGACCTTTATGACCACGACCACCAGTTTTACCTAAACCAGAACCAATACCGCGACCTAAACGTTTTCCACTGTGCTTAGCACCTTCAGCTGGAGAAAGAGAATTTAAACGCATTCTATTACTCCTCTACTTTAACCATATAAGATACTTGATTGATCATACCACGCACTGCCGGTGTATCTTCAAGTTCTACAGTATGACGAATATGACGAAGACCTAAGCCTTTTAACGTTGCTTTATGTTTCGGTAAACGAGCAATAGAGCTACGAGTTTGAGTTACTTTAATTTTTGCCATATCCAATTACCCCAAAATTTCTTCAACTGTTTTGCCACGTTTTGCAGCAACCATTTCAGGTGATTTCATGTTTTCAAGTGCATCAATTGTTGCACGAACAACATTAATTGGGTTAGTTGAACCATACGCTTTAGAAAGAACGTTACGAACACCTGCAACTTCTAATACTGCACGCATTGCACCACCTGCGATGATACCAGTACCTTCGCTTGCTGGTTGCATAAATACGCGTGAACCAGTATGAGAACCTTTAACAGGATGTTGTAATGTACCTTCATTTAAAGCTACATTAATCATATTGCGACGAGCTTTCTCCATCGCTTTTTGGATTGCTGCTGGAACTTCACGTGCTTTACCGTAACCAAAACCAACACGACCATTACCATCGCCCACTACTGTTAAAGCAGTGAAACTCATGATACGACCACCTTTTACGGTTTTTGAAACACGGTTAACCGCGATTAGCTTTTCCTGCAGTTCACCAGCTTGTTTTTCGATGTTTGACATCTCAAATTCCTCTATTAGAACTGTAGACCAGCTTCACGAGCAGCATCTGCTAATGATTGCACACGACCGTGGTATTTGAAACCAGAACGATCAAAAGCAACCGCTTGAATACCTTTGGCAATTGCACGCTCAGCTACGATTTTACCCACTACTGCTGCGGCTTCTTTATTACCGGTATATTTAACTTGCTCTTTAATTACTTTTTCAACAGTTGAAGCTGCTGCTAGTACTTCTGAGCCATTAGGTGCAATTACCTGCGCATAGATATGGCGAGGTGTGCGATGCACAACTAAACGTGTTGCACCTTGCTCTCTCATCAAATGACGTGCACGGGTTGCACGACGGATACGAGCTATTTTCTTATCCATAGTGTTACCTTACTTTACTTTTTCTTCGCTTCTTTAGTACGTACAACCTCATCAGAGTAACGTACACCTTTACCTTTATAAGGCTCAGGTTTGCGGTATGCACGAATATCTGCTGCTACCTGACCAATTAACTGTTTGTCAGCACTTTTCAGAATAATTTCTGTTTGTGATGGACATTCACCAGTTACGCCAGCTGGCAACTCATGTTCTACAGGGTGTGAGAAACCTAAACTTAAAGCAACAGCATTGCCTTTCATTTGAGCTCTATAACCAACACCCACTAATTGCAATTTCTTAGTAAAGCCTTCAGTAACACCGATAACCATAGCATTAACAAGTGCACGAGCAGTACCCGCTTGTGCATCTGCATTAGCAACACCTTCACGAGGTGCAAAAGTTAATGCGTTATCTTCATTTTTTACTTCAACTGCATTGTGAATTTCGCGAGATAACTCGCCATTTTTACCTTTAACTGTTAATAGCTGACCGTTAAGTTTTACCTCAACACCGGCAGGAATATTAACAGGTGCTTTTGCAACACGAGACATTCTTCCTACCCCTTTATTATGCTACGTAACAGATAATTTCACCGCCGAGACCAGCTTGGCGAGCTGCACGGTCAGTCATTACACCTTTAGATGTAGAAACAACCGCAATACCTAAACCACCCATAACTTTTGGTAATTCGTCTTTACGTTTATAAATACGAAGACCTGGACGGCTTACACGTTGAATACTTTCTACAACAGGTTTGTTTTGGAAATATTTTAAAGTAATTTCCAGTTCAGGTTTTGCACCTTCAACAACTTTAACGCTTTCGATATAACCTTCTTCAGCTAAAACATTTGCGATAGCAACTTTTAACTTAGATGAAGGCATACTGATTGCAACTTTATTCGCAGCTTGACCGTTACGAATACGGGTCAGCATATCTGCGATTGGATCTTGCATGCTCATGTATTTACTCCCATGATTCCAAATTAAAAGAGGTTATTACCAGCTTGCCTTCTTAAGACCCGGAATTTCGCCACGCATTGCAGCTTCACGGACTTTAATACGGCTTAAACCAAACTTACGAAGTACACCATGTGGACGACCAGTTTGACGGCAACGATTACGCTGACGGATTGGACTTGAATCACGTGGTAAAGTTTGTAACTTTAACACTGCATCCCAACGTTCTTCATCAGAAGAGTTTTCATTTGAAATAATCGCTTTTAACTCTTGACGTTTTGCGTAGAACTTATCAGCTAATTTAGCACGTTTTACATCACGTGCGATCATTGATTGTTTTGCCACGATAACCTACCTTATTTACGGAATGGGAAATTGAAAGCCGCTAATAAAGCTTGACCTTCTTCATCACTTTTCGCTGTTGTGGTAATAGTAATATCTAAACCACGCACACGATCTACTTTATCGTAGTCGATTTCAGGGAAAATGATTTGTTCACGAACACCCATACTGTAATTACCACGACCATCGAATGACTTAGCGTTTAAACCGCGGAAGTCACGGATACGTGGAACAGCGATAGTAATCAATCTTTCAAAGAATTCCCACATACGTTCACCACGTAGGGTTACTTTGCAACCGATTGGATACCCTTGACGGATTTTAAAGCCTGCAACAGATTTGCGAGCTTTGGTTACTAATGGTTTTTGACCGCTAATTGCTGCTAGATCTGCTACTGCGTTATCTAACAGTTTTTTATCGGTCAATGCTTCACCCACACCCATATTCAGGGTAATCTTTTCGATTCGTGGGACTTGCATGACAGATGAGTAGTTGAATTTCTCTTTTAATTCATTAACTACTGTATCTCTGTAGTAATCATGCAGTTTCGCCATCACATTACTCCAGTTAATTAAATTAATTTCTCGTTAGATTTGAAGAAACGTACTTTTTTACCATCTTCAATTCTAAATCCTACACGGTCAGCTTTGTTGGTTTCAGGGTTGAAAATTGCAACATTTGAAGCATCAATCGCAGCTTCTTTTTTCACTAAACCACCAGCTTTACCTAATGCAGGAACTGGTTTCTCGTGTTTAGTTACGATGTTGATACCCTCAACAAAAACTTTACCATTTGGTAACACTTTAGTTACCTTACCACGTTTGCCCTTATCTTTACCGGTAAGAACAATTACTTCATCGTTTTGACGGATTTTTGCAGCCATTACATTCTCCTTATAGTACTTCTGGAGCTAAAGAGATGATTTTCATAAACTTCTCAGAACGAAGTTCACGAGTCACCGGTCCAAAAATACGAGTACCGATTGGTTGCTCAGTGTTATTGTTTAAAATTACACAAGCATTGCCATCGAAACGAATAACTGCGCCATCTGGGCGACGAACACCCTTCTTGGTGCGCACAACAACTGCTTTTAACACATCACCTTTTTTAACTTTACCGCGTGGAATTGCTTCTTTCACAGTAACTTTGATGATATCGCCGATAGCAGCGTAACGACGGTGCGATCCACCTAGAACCTTGATACACATTACGCTACGAGCCCCTGAGTTATCAGCAACATCCAGCATAGTCTGTTCTTGGATCATATTAGTGCTCCGTTAAAATAAAAAAACACCCTTTCGGGACGAACCTGTTTACAGAACATAAACAGGGTGCAAAATATACTAAAAATAAAGAAATTAATCAAGTAATTTTTAAGTATTATTCTTGATTTCAATGATATATTTTTAGTGAAGTATTTTCCATCTTATCGCATCTTAGCAAGCGGTCGAAAAACAGAGAAAATCTGCAAAAAATTAGAAAAATTTAACCGCTTGTACTGTTATCATCTTGCCTTAATGACTTGTATAAAATTAAAAACCTCAGCAAATTGCTGAGGTTTTATTATTTCTAGTTAATTAAGCAACAACTGCTTTCTCAACTACACGAACTAAAGTCCAAGATTTAGTTTTTGAAACAGGACGACATTCCTTAATTTCAACTACATCACCTAATTTAGCTTCGTTGTTTTCATCGTGTACGTGAAGTTTAGTAGTACGACGGATAAACTTACCATATAAAGGATGTTTAACTGTACGTTCGATAGCAACTACAAATGATTTGTCCATTTTGTCGCTAACCACTTTACCTTGTACTGTACGAATTTTATCAGTCATTATTCACCCGCCTTTTCGGTTAATACAGTTTTCACTTGTGCAATACTACGACGCACTTGTTTTAACTGGTGGGTTTGTTGAAGCTGACCGGTGGCTGCCTGCATACGCAGTTTGAATTGCTCACCTAAAAGGTTTACTAATTCGCCATTCAGCTCTTCAACACTTTTGTTACGTAGTTCTTGAGCTTTCATTACATCACCGTTTTAGTTACAAATGTGGTTTTGAACGGAAGTTTAGCTGCTGCTAAAGCAAACGCATTGCGTGCAACTTCTTCAGAAACACCATCCATTTCATATAATACTTTACCCGGTTGGATTAGGGCTACCCAGTACTCAACGTTACCTTTACCCTTACCCATACGGACTTCTAATGGTTTTTCAGTGATTGGTTTGTCTGGGAAAACACGAATCCAGATTTTACCTTGACGTTTTACCGCACGGCTCATCGCACGACGAGCAGCTTCAATTTGACGTGCTGTTAAACGACCACGTCCAACCGCTTTTAAACCGAATGAACCGAAGCTCACTTCTGTACCACCCGCGATACCACGGTTACGGCCTTTGTGTACTTTACGGAATTTTGTGCGTTTTGGTTGTAACATTCAGCGATCTCCTTATTTACGACCTTTGCGAGCTGGCTTTTTAGGCTGTGCCGCTGGTTCTTTTTCAGATTCAATCACTGCAGCCATTCCACCAAGAATTTCACCTTTGAAGATCCACACTTTTACGCCAATTACGCCGTAAGTTGTGTGAGCTTCAGCTGTGCTATAATCGATGTCTGCACGAAGTGTATGTAGAGGTACACGACCTTCACGATACCACTCTGAGCGAGCAATTTCTGCACCACCTAAACGACCGCTAACTTCAACTTTGATACCTTTAGCACCTAATTTCATTGCGTTTTGAACCGCTTTTTTCATAGCACGGCGGAACATTACACGACGTTCAAGTTGAGAAGCGATGCTATCTGCTACTAATTTAGCATCTAGCTCTGGTTTTTTCACTTCAGCAATGTTGATTTGAGCAGGAACACCTGCAATTTTAGCAACTGCATTGCGTAATTTTTCAACATCTTCGCCTTTTTTACCGATAACGATACCTGGACGAGCTGTGTGAATAGTTACACGAATACTTTTTGCAGGACGCTCAATAGTGATGCGTGATACAGAAGCGTTCGCTAACTCTTTGTTTAAAAATTTACGTACTTTGAAATCGCCATCTAAGTTATCAGCGAAATCTTGTGTATTCGCGAACCAAGTAGAGTTCCAAGGTTTAACAATACCTAGGCGAATACCATTAGGATGTACTTTCTGACCCATTTGTTATTCTCCACTTAATTAACGATCTGACACAACCACTGTGATGTGGCTTGTACGTTTTAAAATACGATCTGCACGACCTTTTGCACGTGGCATTACACGTTTCATGCTTGGACCTTCATCAACGAAGATTTTAGCAACTTTAAGATCATCGACATCTGCACCGTCATTGTGCTCTGCGTTTGCAATAGCTGACTCTAAAACTTTCTTAACAAGCGTTGCTGCTTTTTTGTTAGTGAAAGTTAAGATTTCTAGTGCTTGCGCAACTTTTTTACCACGGATTAAGTCAGCAACTAAGCGAGCTTTTTGGGCAGAAGTACGAGCGTAACGATGTTTAGCAATAGTTTCCATCTTTTACCTCTTATTTCTTAGCTTTCTTATCTGCGGCGTGACCGCGGTATGTACGAGTCGGGGCAAATTCACCTAATTTATGACCGATCATTTCGTCGGAAACATAAACAGGAACGTGCTGACGACCATTATGGACTGCGATGGTCAAACCAATCATTGATGGAATGATCATTGAACGACGGGACCAAGTTTTGATTGGTTTTTTATCCCCGCTTTCCACCGCCTTCTCTACCTTCTTCAACAAGTGTAGGTCAAGGAAAGGACCTTTCTTGAGGGAACGTGGCATTGGTGTTTACCTTTTAGTTAATGAATAAAATTATTTGCCACGACGACGTACGATGAATTTATCAGTACGTTTATTGTGACGAGTTTTCTTACCTTTGGTTTGAACGCCCCAAGGAGTAACTGGGTGTTTACCGAAGTTACGACCTTCACCACCACCGTGTGGGTGGTCTACCGGGTTCATCGCAGTACCACGAACAGTTGGACGAATACCTCTCCAACGGTTTGCACCTGCTTTACCAAGAACGCGAAGCATATGCTCTGAGTTACCTACTTCACCGATAGTTGCAGTACACTCAGCTAATACTTTACGCATTTCGCCTGAACGAAGACGTAAAGTTACATAGTTACCTTCACGAGCGATAATTTGTACATATGCACCTGCAGAACGAGCGATTTGACCGCCTTTACCAGGTTTTAATTCCACGTTGTGAACAGTTGAACCAACTGGAATGTTACGCATAGGTAATGCATTACCTACTTTAATAGGTGCTGAAGCACCAGCTTGAATCGTATCACCAGCAGATAACCCTTTTGGTGCTAAGATATAACGGCGTTCACCATCTTTATAAAGAACTAATGCGATATTCGCAGAGCGATTTGGATCGTATTCTAAACGCTCAACAACAGCTGAAATGTCTAATTTGTTACGTTTGAAGTCAATTAAACGGTAGTGTTGTTTATGACCGCCACCAATGTGACGAGTTGTAATACGACCTAAGTTATTGCGACCACCGGTTTTAGATTTAGTATCTAAAAGTGCTGCAAAAGGTTTACCTTTATGTAGCTCAGTGTTCACAACTTTAACTACGTGACGACGACCAGCGGAGGTCGGCTTACATTTAACGATAGCCATTTATATTATCTCCTCTGATTATTCTGCCGCACCTTCAACGAAGTCAAGTGATTGACCTTCTTGAAGAGTTACATAAGCTTTTTTCCAGTCACTACGACGACCAACTTTAGCACCACGGCGTTTAGTTTTACCTTTAACCACTACAGTACGTACAGAATCTACTTTTACTTCGAAAAGTTGTTCAACTGCGTTTGCAATTTCAACTTTGTTTGCATCTAATGCAACTTTGAATACGATAGTATTGCCTTTTTCTGCGTTGTTTGTCGCTTTTTCAGAGATATGTGGTGCTTTTAACACATTTAGCAAACGTTCTTGTTGAATCATGCTAACATCTCCTCAATTTGTTTCACTGCATCTACAGTAACAACCACTTTATCGAAAGCGATTAAGCTTACTGGGTCAATACCTTGAACATCACGCACATCAACTTTATATAAGTTGCGTGCTGCTAAGAATAGATTTTCATCTACATTTGCAGTGATGATAAGAGCGTCAGTTAACGCCATATCTTTTAATTTTTGTGCTAATACTTTAGTTTTTGGTGCATCGATCTCGAATTTCTCAACAACCACTAAACGGTCTTGACGAACTAATTCAGAAAGAATGCTTTTGATTGCACCACGGTACATTTTTTTGTTCACTTTTTGGCTGTGATCTTGTGGTTTAGCAGCAAATGTTACACCACCAGAACGCCAGATTGGTGATTTGATATCACCAGAACGTGCACGACCTGTACCTTTTTGACGCCAAGGTTTTTTACCTGAACCAGACACTTCAGCACGAGTTTTTTGAGCACGACTTCCTTGACGAGCACCTGCTGCATAAGCAACAACTACTTGGTGGATTAACGCTTCATTAAACTCACGTCCGAAGGTAGTTTCAGAAACAGTTAGTGCGTTTGCACCTACAACTTGTAATTCCATCTCTATCTCCTAGACTTATGCTTTAACTGCCGGTTTCACGATAACATCACCATTAGTTGCACCTGGAACAGCACCTTTAACTAATAGTAATTTACGCTCAACATCTACACGAACAACTTCAAGTGATTGAACGGTTACACGCTCAGCACCTAAGTGTCCTGCCATTTTTTTACCTTTAAACACACGACCCGGAGTTTGGTTTTGACCAATAGAACCAAGTACACGATGTGATAAAGAGTTACCGTGTGTAGCATCTTGAGTACGGAAGTTCCAGCGTTTAACACCGCCTTGGAAACCTTTACCTTTTGATGTACCAGTAACGTCAACTTTTTTAACATCTGTAAAGATGTCAACATTGATTTCTTGACCTAAAGTGAATTCTTCACCTTCAGTACGAAATTCCCATAAACCGCGACCAGCTTCAACACCTGCTTTCACGAAATGACCTGCTTCTGGTTTAGTTACACGACTTGCTTTTTTAGAGCCAGTAGTAACTTGAATTGC
>NZ_JBXGGI010000008.1:0-33154 GCF_056854775.1 Mannheimia sp. | reverse complement strand
AATTTTGTGAAAATTTTACCGCTTGTGAGTTTATTTTTCCGATTTCCCCATCACTGCAATATGCACTGTGATTTCTTCACGATCGTGATAAAGGTGTTTCGCTTGAATTTTGAACCAAAGTCCTTGTTTTTCCAACTCTTCTTCTAAGTATTGCAAACAGAGTTGCACCTCTTGATAACGTTTTTTCATTGGCAATTTTAGGTTGAAAATGGTTTCTCGACACCAACCGTTAATCAGCCATTTTGCCATTAATTTGGCGATACGCATTGGTTGCTCCACCATATCGCATACAAGCCAATCAATTTGTTTACGTTTTGGTGGTTGGAATTTAAAACCATCTTCAGGGCAATGTTCAATTCGTCCTGTTTCGTGTAGGCTTGCCGCCATTTTGCCGTGATCGACCGCATACACAAACACCCCACGTTTGACTAATTGATAAGTCCAACCGCCCGGGCAAGCTCCTAAATCCACGCCTGTCATCGTATCGTTAAAACGTTTTTTCTCTTCCGCTTGTGGAATAAAAGTTAAAATTGCTTCTTCTAATTTTAAGGTTGAACGGCTTGGGGCTTCCGCTGGGAATTTTAAACGTGGAATACCCATAAAAAACGGCGATTTATTGTGATTATAAGCGTAGCCCACATAGCACGCCCCGGAACGCACAAACAGAATGTGCAAACTCACACTCCCCTTCGCATTTTCCGTTTTGGTTAGCCAACCTTGTTTTTTCAACGCAGAACGTAGCGGAACAGTAAATTTTCGGCAGAACGTGAGTAATTCTTTGGCTTCGTTTGTGTCCGGTGTTTCCACAAAAATGTCCGAACTGTTGCGAGGGTTTAACTCGGCATATTGTTCCAAAATCGGCGAAATTCGGTCATTTTCGGGTAAGTTTTGTATCAAATCGCCTACTACAACCATTTGGCGAACAAAGATCAACTGCTCAAATTTTAACTCTTGGGCTAATTTATCCGCCTCCCCTGCTTGGTAGCATTCAAAAATCACATAACCGCTGTTTTCTTTGAGGTTGGCAAAACCGAAAATCCCAAGTTGAGCGGCTTTATCGCTGATTTCCCCTGCCACCTCTTTTTCAAAACCGGCACGGCAATAAAGGGCTAATTTATTAAACATTTTTACTTCTCACACTCACATAAATTAACGCAGCCCAGCCAAGCATAAAGCATAGCCCACCAATCGGTATCAGCCAATGAATCGTTGGCACATCTAACGCTCGTAGATAGAGATTACCGCTAAAAAGTAAAATCCCTAACGCCCAGCTGCCGCCGATAATATTCAAGGCTTTGGCTCGACAAGCGGGCGGATTTTGCGAAAAATTTGCAATTTGGAACAAGCCAAGTGCAAGAATAGCAATGGTGTGGAACATTTGATATTTAATGCCTGTATCAATCCAGCCCAAAGCTTTCGGCTCTAAATGTTGTGATAAACCGTGGCTGGCAAAAGCCCCAAAGGCAACGCTGAAAAGCCCACTAAGGGCGGCAATGGTAAGGAATTTGTTTTTCATAAGAATTATGGAGATGATTAAAAATAGCTTACTATACCATATTATGTGGGCTAACAAGCGGTGAAATTTTGCAAAAAAGTTACAAAAAAGCACCGCTTATATTACTTAAATTATAAGTTCGGTGAAATGGCTTTTAGATTGAAACCTGGATATAATGTTTTACTCCTAATTATATACTAGAGATATGTTTTATGAGCATTCGTTTATATCCTGTCAATGACGTTCAATTTTTATTACATAGTGGTCCGGATTATATTAGCCAACATTTACGTGAAGGCAAAAGTTGGGAGCCTCTTTTGCTAGATATTATAGGGCTATTTTTACGTAAAATAGAACGTCCTATTTTTGTTGATATTGGAGCAAATTTAGGTGCAGTTAGTGTTCCTGTCGGCAAAATGATCCAAAAAAATGCCTCTAATCGGGGGGGGGGGAAGTACACAGTATAGAAGCAAAACGTAATGTGTACTACCAACTGTGTGGTAATATTTTTGCTAATGACCTAAGCCAACACTGTTTTGCCTACCATACTGCAATCGGAAATACAACTGGCAGTTTGAAAATTCCTTTTCTTTCTTTGAAAGACACTGGCAATGTGGGGGCTTTATCCTTAGATGAATTTATACGCCAAGAACAGGGCTGGAAAAATGAAGAATTTACTACTTATGAAAATGTTCCACTTACCACACTTGATGAATTGAATTTACCTGCTGCTAGCATAGTTAAAATTGATGTAGAGGGTATGGAATTAGAAGTCATCAGTGGTGGGTTGATGTGGTTGGAAAGAAGCGGTTTTCCTCCAATTTTATTTGAGGTATGGGATGACACGATGAAAAATCAAATTCCTAAACGAGAGGCTCTATTAGATTTATTAAAACAAGTAGGTTATGAATATGCAATATGTGGGGAGCTATGTATTGCTCAACATTATAAAAATCAGTACCTACAATTTATTTATAATGAAAATAATCAATTAGATAAGGTTAGTCTTCTTCCGTAGTCGCTATATAAATCAGGGAAATACAGTAATGTTGTATTTCCCTGACTTATTTAAATAGGTGGGTTAAACACCGCTACTTCGGGAGCTTCCAGCTCAAATTTCTCTACCTGAACGGTTGTAGTATTCGGTGTATTGCCCTGCCCTAGTTTTGATGAACCATCATTTTTAGTTAGCACATTTGGATTACCGTTTAAGCATAAAGTGCTTGGTTGGCTTAAATCTTGTGGGTCGTACCAACCTCCTTCATAAAGAGCAACTGTGCCTTTGATAATGCCATCAGTAACCACCGCACCTGCCAATACTTGTCCGCGTTTGTTAAAAATTCGCACAATATCACCGCTTGTAATGCCTCGTTCAGCGGCATCTTGAGTATGAATCAACACCGGCTCTCGTCCGTTTACTTCGTAATATTGACGAAGTGAAGAATAGGCTAACTGGCTGTGTAATCGGTATTTAATATGTGGTGTTACTAACGCAAGAGGTTCAACTTCGTTTGTTTTGCCTGAATATTCTTGATGCTCAAACCACATCGGATGCCCTTTGCAATCATCGTAATTCATATTCACTACGGTTTCAGAGAAAATCTCGATTTTGCCTGATGGTGTTGCCAGTTTGTGCTTAATCGGGTCATTACGATAATCTTGATAGCGAATAAAAGTGTTATTTTGATTTTCTGCTTCAAAACTGAGCACTTTGTTTTCTGTCCAAAATTCATCAAAGGTTGGGAATGGCGTATTGATTTTTTCTGCAGCATCATAGGCAATTTGGTAGAACTCTTTCAACCAATCCATTTCTCTCTTGCCTTCGGTGAACTCTTGCTCTTTGCCTGCTAGTTTAGCCAACTCGGCAAAAATATCGTAGTCGTTTTTTGCCTCGAACTGCGGTGGAACGACTTGTTTCATTGGTATGATATGTTTCACCACATAATCCCCGGCTACGGTTAAATCGTTGCGTTCATAGCTTGTGGTTGCCGGTAGTACAATATCTGCCATTCGGGCGGTTGGCGTCCAGTAACATTCATTAACGATCACGGTTTCAGGCTGATGCCACGCTTTTACCAAATAGTTAGTATCGGGGTGATGAGCAAATGGGTTTCCTCCTGCCCAATAGACTAATTTTACATCAGGGTAAACTAAAGTTTGCCCGTTGTAATCGTAAGTCTGATTTGGGTTAAGTAACGCATCAGCAATACGAGCAACCGGGAAAAACGGCATATTCAGATTTGGCTTACCTGCATTTATTGCCCCTAAACGAATACCGGAATTAGCGTTTAATCCGTTAGTGGAATAGCGATAATTTAAACCAAAACCACCACCCGGCAAGCCAATCTGCCCTAGCATTGCGGCAAGGGTAACTAACGCCCAATGGCTCTGCTCGCCGTGTTGCAAACGTTGCAAGCCCCAGCCTGACATTAGCATTGTTCGATTGGCGATAAAGGCGTGAGCCAATTCTTTAATTGTTTCAGCATCAATGCCACAAATTTTGCTCGCCCATTCAGCCGTTTTCGGTTGATTATCGGTTTTTCCTAACACATAATCGGCAAATTGCTCGAAACCGACGGTATATTTCGCTAAAAAATCGTGATCGTGCTTGTTCTCACTAATTAAAGTGTGAGCGATACCCAGTATCAATGCAACATCAGTACCTGTATTAATTGGCAACCACTCTGCCTCTAAAAATTGGCAGGTTTCACTTTTTACAGGGTCGATACAAATAATACGTTTGCCGCTGGCTTTGATTTTAGCCAGATAATCAATGCCTTCCGGCTCGGCAGATGTCCACGCAATGCGTAAAGTATTGAGTGGGTTAGACGACCAAATCACCAATAATTCTGTATTTTCTACAATTGTATGCCAACTGGTTTGTTGAGCATAAACTTCAATATTCCCTAGCACATAAGGCATAATCACTTGTACCGCACCGGTGGAATAATCGCCTTTGCTATTTATAAAACCACCCGTTACATTTAAGTAACGTTGCAACAGTGTGCGAGAAGCGTGTAATGAGCCACAACTATACCAGCCGTAAGAGCCACCAAAAATCGATTCACTACCGTATTGTTGGCGAACACGTTGAATTTCATTTGAAACAAGCTCAAAGGCTTTATCCCAAGAAACTCGAACCCATTCATCTCGCCCACGCAAGGTAGTGTCTTTATTACCTTCTAAGTAGCCTTTTCTAACCATAGGATACTTAACTCGCACAGGGCTATAAAGCTGATCGGCAACCACATCTTGTAATTCGTTTTGATGATTTTTGGCTAAGCTACCTTCCGATTTCACTACTCTGCCATTTTCAAGGGTTACATTTAATGCCCCCCAGTGAGCTGCGGTCGTGATTGTGTTTTCTGGTTTGTCGAGAAAAACAAATTTGCCTTGTTCTAATGTTGTGTTCATTAATTCGTGCCTTTATTTTATAAAATTGAATGGAATTTACTGGATTAATTGGTAAGTTGCAACTGCAAGCGGTATAAAGCGGTTAAATTTCTGGAAAATTTTGCAAAATGGCATTTGGAAAATTTAATTTAAGAATGTAACTTTTGGTAAAAAATACAAAAGTTTCAATTATGATTGAAACTTTTTATATTTAAGCGTAAAGTTACAATTATAAAATAGAGGGATTTATAATGAAAAAAGATCTTATTTATCGCAAACGCTACTTAGAGCGAGTTCGTCCTTTCATCGGTAAATCACTGATTAAAGTCTTTACTGGACAACGGCGGGTAGGAAAAAGTTACCTGCTATTTCAAATTATGCAAGAGATTCAGGCTAGTAATGAACAAGCAAACCTCATTTATGTCAATAAAGAGGATTTAGCATTTAGCACCTTAAAGACAGCAAAAGATCTTGAGGAATTTGTATTATCTCAAAAAAAGAAGGGGCAAAAAAACTACATTTTTATTGATGAAATCCAAGAAATCAGCGATTTCGAGATTGCTCTGCGTTCGCTATTATTAGACGATGAGTTGGATTTATATTGTACGGGAAGTAATGCTCATTTACTTTCTCGAGATATTGCAGGCACTTTGAGTGGGCGTTCGATTGAAATTAATGTCCACTCATTGTCCTATTTTGAATTTTTGGAATTTATGAAATTGGAAGATAGCAACAAAGCCCTTTCTCAATTCCTTAAATATGGTGGCTTGCCTTATTTGAAAGACTTGCCCTTGCAAGACAATATTGTATTTGAATATTTGAAGAATATTTATTCGACTATTGCCGTGCGAGATATTGTCAATCGTTATGCTCTGCGAAATGTGCCTTTCCTGGAACAATTAACGTTGTTTCTTGCAGATAATATCGGGAATTTGTTTTCAGCCAAGAAAATTAGCGATTTTCTGAAATCGCAAAAAATTTCAACAAGTAGCACGCAAGTACAAAACTATGTGGATTACCTCACTAGTGCATTCCTAATACATAAAGTGCCACGTTATGATATTGAGGGAAAACGGATTTTTGAAATCGGAGAGAAATACTATTTTGAAGATATTGGGCTGAGAAATGCTCTTATCGGTTATCGAGTACAAGACAGAAGCAAGTTGCTGGAAAATACGATTTTCAACCATCTGCAAATTGCCGGCTATAATGTCAAAATTGGTGGATTAAATAATCAAGAAATTGATTTTGTGGCTGAAAAAGATGGCGAGCGAATTTATGTGCAAGCAACACTGACGATTAACGAAGAAAAAACACTCGAGCGAGAGTTTGGTAATTTACTCAAAATTCAGGATAACTACCCTAAATATGTTGTCACAATGGACGAATTTGATGGCAATAGTTATGACGGTGTACAATGCTTAAGTTTGAGAGAATTTTTGAGAATGCTAGAGCAATAGTTTTAGGAATAGAAAAAATAATCCGACCATAAGGTCGGATTATTGCTTTAATGATGGGAATTACACCGCAGTTTGAATAATCACATTATCCGCTTTTTTTACATAGCTGTTAATTTGATCGAAGTTCATATAGCGGTAAATATCCTCTTTCTCATTTTGTAAGCTGTTTACATAAGAGAGATATTCTTCCGGTGTTGGTAATTTGCCTAATAACGCCGATACAGCTGCAAGTTCTGCTGAAGCAAGGTAAACATTCGCCCCTTGCCCTAAGCGGTTTGGGAAATTTCTCGTCGATGTTGAAACCACGCTGGCATTATTCGCTACACGTGCTTGGTTACCCATACAGAGCGAGCACCCCGGCATTTCAACTCTAGCACCACTTTTACCGTAAATGCTGTAATAGCCTTCTTCGGTTAATAATGCCGCATCCATTTTAGTTGGTGGAGCAATCCAAAGTTTGGTTGGTAACTCCCCTTTTACTTGGCTGAGTAATTTACCTGCTGCACGGAAGTGTCCGATATTGGTCATACAAGAGCCGATAAAGACTTCATCAATGTTATCGCCTTGTACTTGAGAAAGCAGACGAGCATCGTCAGGGTCGTTCGGCACACAGACAATCGGCTCTTTGATTTCATCTAAGTTGATCTCAATAACTGCCGCATATTCCGCATTTTCATCCGCTTCTAACAATTCAGGATTATCCAACCAGGCTTGCATATTAGCGATACGGCGTTCAAGGGTGCGTTTATCGTCATAACCTTCGGCAATCATCCATTTTAACAGCGTGATATTTGAGTTGAGATACTCAATAATCGGCTCTTTGTTGAGTTTGATGGTACAAGCTGCCGCAGAACGTTCCGCAGAGGCATCTGAAAGCTCAAAGGCTTGCTCGATTTTCAGATCTTCTAACCCTTCAATTTCAAGGATACGCCCTGAGAAGATGTTTTTCTTGCCCTTTTTCTCAACGGTTAGCAAGCCTTGCTGAATCGCATAATATGGAATGGCGTGAACTAAATCACGCAACGTAATGCCCGGTTGCATTGTGCCGGAAAAACGCACCAAGACTGATTCCGGCATATCCAACGGCATCACGCCTGTTGCCGCAGCAAAAGCCACTAAACCTGAACCGGCAGGAAATGAAATACCGATAGGGAAACGAGTGTGTGAATCGCCACCTGTACCGACAGTATCCGGCAATAACATACGGTTTAACCAAGAGTGAATTACCCCATCACCCGGGCGAAGTGAAACACCGCCACGATTCATAATAAAATCAGGCAAGGTGTGATGGGTAACTACATCAACAGGTTTTGGGTAAGCAGCGGTATGGCAGAAAGACTGCATCACTAAATCTGCGGAGAAACCTAAACAGGCTAAATCTTTTAGCTCATCTCTCGTCATTGGACCTGTGGTATCTTGTGAACCAACAGAAGTCATTCTTGGCTCACAGTATTGACCAGGACGAACACCTTCCACACCACACGCACGCCCTACCATTTTTTGAGCAAGGGTGTAGCCTTTGTTACTTTGCGAAACAGATTGTGGTTTGATGAATACATCACTTTCCGGCAAACCGAGTGCAACACGAGCCTTGTGAGTTAAGCCACGCCCGATAATTAACGGAATGCGACCACCCGCTCGAACTTCATCAAGTAATACTTCCGTTTTTAGCTCAAATTCCGCTAACACTTCATCAGAATTATGCTTACGGATTTTTCCTTCGTAAGGATAAATGTCGATTACATCGCCCATATTGAGTTGGGTAACGTCCACCTCAATCGGTAAAGAACCTGCATCTTCAAGTGTATTAAAGAAAATCGGAGCAATTTTACCGCCTAACACAATACCGCCGGCACGCTTGTTCGGGATATAAGGAATATCTTCCCCCATAAACCAAAGCACCGAGTTGGTTGCTGATTTACGGGAAGAACCGGTTCCCACTACATCGCCTACATAAGCTAAAGGAAAGCCTTTTTCCTTCAACGCTTCTAACTGTTTAATTGGACCAACGTGTCCGTTGTCATCAGGGAAAATGCCATCACGTTCGTTTTTAAGCATTGCTTGAGCGTGAAGTGGAATATCAGGGCGAGACCAAGCATCTTGGGCTGGGGAAAGATCGTCAGTATTTGTTTCACCTGTTACTTTAAATACGGTAACAGTCAGTTTTTCGGCGAGTTTCGGACGAGAAGTGAACCAATCGGCATTAGCCCAAGACACTAACACTTGTTTTGCAAATTGATTGCCTTGTTCTGCACGTTCTTTTACATCGTGGAAATTATCAAACATCAATAATGTTTTGGATAAGGCTTCTACCGCAATAGGGGCAAGCTCCGGTTTATCTAATGCCAGTAGCAAGGTTTCAATATTATAACCACCCTGCATTGTGCCTAATAATTTCACCGCGTGATCGGGTGAAATAAGCGGCGATGAAGTTGCCCCTTTTACAATATCGGCTAGAAAGGCGGCTTTCACGTAAGCGGCTTCATCTACGCCTGCCGGGATACGATTTGTAAAAAGATCTAATAAAAAGACCGCTTGTTCGGCAGGTGGATTTTTCAGTAACTCAACTAGCTGTGCAGTTTGTTCGGCATTCAATGGCTGTGGAACAACACCTAATTTTGCACGTTCATCAACTTGTTGTTGATAATTTTCTATAAAATTTGCCATAACTTACTCCTTATCCTTGAGTTACATATTTGCAATGATATCTTGTGCAAACTCTGATGTTGAACGTAATGTTGCACCCTCTAACATTTCAGCAAAATCAAAAGTTACTGTTTTATCTGCAATGGTTTTCGATACCGCTTTCACCACCAAATCTGCTGCTTCTGTCCAGCCTAAATGGCGTAACATCATCTCACCACTTAAAATTAAAGAGCCCGGATTGCCTTTATTTTGCCCTGCAATTTTCGGTGCAGTGCCGTGAGTCGCTTCAAAAATAGCCGCTTCATAACCGATATTAGCCCCCGGAGAAATACCGATTCCGCCTACTTGAGCTGCTAACGCATCCGAAATATAGTCGCCGTTTAAGTTAAGGGTTGCAATCACATCATATTCTGCCGGGTGTAATAAGATTTCTTGTAAGAACGCATCGGCAATGCTGTCTTTAATAATGATTTCTTCGCCTGTTTTTGGATTGGTTAAACTCATCCAAGGACCTTTATCTATTAATTTAGCCCCGAATTCTTCTGCAACTTGATAGCCCCACTCTTTAAATGCTCCTTCGGTAAATTTCATAATATTACCTTTGTGAACTAAGGTGAGCGATTTACGGTTGTTATCAATGACATATTGTAAGGCTGCTCGTACCAAACGTTGCGTACCTTGCTTAGAAACAGGTTTAATGCCGATACCGCAATCTTCAGTAAAGCGAATTTTCTTCACGCCCATTTCTTTTTGTAAGAACTCAATTACTTTATTTGCTTCAGGCGAACCGGCTACCCACTCAACCCCAGCGTAAATATCTTCCGAGTTTTCACGGAAAATCACCATATCAATTAATTCAGGGTGTTTAACCGGACTTGGTGTACCATCGTAATAGCGGATTGGGCGAAGGCAGTTGTATAAGTCCAAACCTTGACGCATTGCCACATTCAGTGAACGAATTCCGCCACCGACCGGTGTCATTAACGGGCCTTTAATGGCAACGTGGTATTGACGAATCAGCTCTAAGGTTTCATCCGGCAACCAAGTATTTTCACCATAAAGTTTGTTTGCTTTTTCACCTGCGTAAATTTCCATCCAAGCAATTTTACGCTTGCCTTGATAGGCTTTTTCAACCGCAGCATCTAACACTGCTTTCATCGCAGGGGTTACATCCACGCCGATGCCGTCGCCTTCAATAAAAGGAATAATAGGATTATCAGGAACTTGCAAAGAACCGTCTTGGTTCAGTTGAATGGTTTCGCCTTGTGGAATTTGGACTTGTGTAGGCATTTTCTCCCCCTCGAATGACGAAAAATGAAATTTACAGTTTAATAACAAATCAACTATAAACAGTAAATGTATAAATGTAAATAAAGAGAATTTCTCTAAATTAAGATTTGTGATCCAACGCACATTTTGTAAATGAATTATAAAAAAATATTGTTATTCTGTTAAAAATAATCTAGTTTATTGGCAAACCTAAAATAAAAAAGGAGCATATATGTCAGCAGCAACATTAACACTAGAGACTGGTGAAAAAATTGAACTTACTATGAAAAAAGGTACGCTAGGGTATCAAAACGTAGATATTCAGCCTTTTTTAAAACATAAATTGTTCGCTTACGATCCCGGTTTAGTTTCAACTGCCGTTTGTGAATCAAAGATTACCTATGTAGATGGCGATGAAGGGGTTTTACTTTATCGAGGCTACCCGATTGACCAACTGGCAAAATATTCTGACTATTTAGAAGTAGGCTATATGCTCTTATTTGGCGAGCGTCCAACTAAAGAAGAATATAAAGACTTTGTTCAACTTATCAAAAAACACACGTTAGTACACGAGCAACTCACTAAATTCTTCTCCGGTTTCCGTCGAGATTCTCACCCAATGGCGGTAATGTGTGGGGTAAGTGGTGCATTAGCAGCCTTCTACCACGACTCTATTGATGTTAATAATCAAGCCCACCGTGAACTTACCGCAATTCGTTTGTTAGCTAAAATCCCAACCCTTGCTGCGATGTGTTATAAATATTCCATCGGTCAGCCGTTTATGTTCCCACAAAACCACTTATCTTATGCAGGCAACTTCTTATATATGATGTTTGCTACCCCGTGCGAGCCTTACGTGGTGAACCCTGTTTTAGAACGTGCGTTAGATAAAATCTTCATTTTACACGCTGACCACGAACAAAATGCGTCTACTTCCACAGTGCGTACCGCTGCATCTTCCGGTGCAAACCCGTTTGCTTGTATTGCAGCCGGTATCGCTTCACTTTGGGGACCTGCACACGGTGGGGCGAATGAAGCCTGTATCAATATGTTAGAAGAAATTGGTACAGTTGATCGTATTCCTGAATTTATTGCCCGTGCGAAAGATAAAAACGATCCATTCCGTTTAATGGGCTTCGGGCATCGTGTATATAAAAACTACGATCCTCGAGCGAAAGTGATGCGTGAAACCTGCCACGAAGTATTGAAAGAACTTAATATTGATAACCCATTATTTGAAGTGGCATTGGAATTAGAGCGTATTGCGTTAAGTGATCCGTACTTTATCGAACACAAACTTTATCCGAATGTGGACTTCTACTCCGGTATCGTACTCAAAGCAATCGGTATTCCAACCTCAATGTTTACCGTAATGTTTGCTTTGGCAAGAACCGTTGGTTGGATTGCTCACTGGAAAGAGATGTATCTACAAGGTAATATCAAGATTGTCCGTCCTCGCCAAATCTACACTGGCGAAACTAAACGTGATTTTGAGCCAATGGATAAAGCATAACTTGCAAAAAATCGAAAAAATTAAACCGCTTGTTTCTACAAGCGGTTTAATTTTGCATAAAATTTGCAAATCAGGCTAATTTATTTAGCAGCTGTGTTCTAACATCTTGACCATTTTCATCGCTTTTTACCGCCATAATAAATAAGCCTTTTCCTTGACTTAATTTCTCCCAAAGATTGCCAATTAAGGCTTTTTCTTTAGAATCTTCATTACTTTTTAATTGTTCCCCTTTATATTCCACAATTAAAATCCGACCATCAATAAGCTCTACAATAAAATCAGGATAAAAATTCTGATGAGCTAATGGTAAAGAAAACCCTCTTTTTACAGGATTTCTTACCCAATATTTCACTTGAGGCAATGAATCAATCGCAACAGCACAATCAAATTCTTCCCCACTTGCTTTCAACTCTTCAATTTGAGCAAAATAGTGTTTGTTGAATTTGTAACGTCCTACATAAAAAGGCGGTTGTGGTGCTAGTTTTTCTGGTGTAAAACTAAATTGATACTGCTCATTTAAGCAGATTTCTACTTCTTCATTATCACCAAATAGCGTTTGTTGATAGCAATTTTTTTGAGCTAAAGCCCGATAACGATTAATCAAATCTGAAATAGCCCGAGCCAATGCAAATTTATGTTGAACTAACTGCGTTAAAGTGATTTCTACATTTTTCAGTAAATCTGAAATCAATAATTGCAAAAATCTTAACATTATAGGTTGAGGAATATCAGTTAAACGCACTTGTTTATCCAACCAACGGATAAAATCTTGCTCGGTTAGTTCCAGCCAATCATCAGAAAAGCTAAGTTGTTGTTGATTAAAATGGTAAGAAACCCGTTTATCTTCCACATCAATTTCAAAACTTTGGCTATTTTCTTGCAACCTAAAGCCATCAAGTTTGGCGGGGTAATCCAATAAATTCCAACTTTGGTAATCTAATAGAACTTGTGAATCAGCTAAATCTAACTCGCCTTGAATATTCATACAAAGTTGAGGTATTACTTTAAATATTTCGCCTTTTTCGGCAGGAGAAGCGAATATTTCAACTCTATTTTGGTGAATTTGTAATTGTTGCTCAATTTGTTCTTTTTTCTTACCGGTTGCAGTTTGGATCAAGGCTTTTTCTAACTTTTCACTTAAATTACCTTTTACTTGCACTAAAATGCTACCTTCTTGCTCGGTAATTTTGAGTTGAGAACGTTCTGCTTCGCTTAAATCCGTCATTATAGGAAGTTGTGTTAATGCTAAAACTGTTGTTGGCGTATAGAATAAATCCCCTTCATTTTCACTAATCCAATTCTCTTGTTGTGGAATGCGGAGCATTTCAGCTACTTCTAATGCTTCAAACCCCATTCCAATCAATTTATCTTGTAAATTACGAGCCGTTTCGCCGAACGACTTAGAGGAAAGATGAGCATAAGCACGGTTTAAATCTTCAATTTGACGGCGTTTAGCATAAGGCATTCGCAATACTCGTCCTAACAACTGCTCCGCTTCTTTACTTGAGGAAACATTTTGCACGGAGCAAAAAATATAGGCAAACGGGCAATCCCACCCTTCTTTCAATGCCTCAACCGTGATGATGTAATTGATCTTACATTGTGGATTAAATAAATCGATATTATCTAATTCGTGCTGATTACCCGTAACAATGGCAATCTCTTCTGCATCAATTTTTAATTCATCAATTAAATACTGTTTTAAAACGTCTACTGTTACTTTGCCGTTTTTCGGCTCAGCTTGGAATAACACAATCGGACGAACATAATCGCTCTCATACTGTGCTTTTTGTGCTAATGCTCCTCTGCTAATTACTGCTCCATCTATTGCTTGCTGCCAGTTGTGATGTTCGGTCAGCACAATAGGTAATTTGATCATCTCTTCTGATTTTAGATGACTTGCCGAAACGTGATACAACACATTACTCCCTGTTTTTCTATCTGTGTTTGGTGTAGCAGTAAATTCTAAAATAGCCGCCGGGGAAAGTTGAGATAACACATCAAAAGAGAGCGAAGTCCGAGCGTTATGAGCTTCATCAACAATGACCAAAGGTTGATAAGCTCGCAACAAATTTGCAAAAGAACACTTAATTTTGCCCGCTTGTTTGGCGGTTAAACCGTTTTCTTGTAGATCTGTTGTTGAAATTTTTTCTAAATTTGTCTGAATATGGATTGGTAAACGCTCAAAATGAGCCGTTAATTTTTCATTAAAAGCATAAATTTTTCGCCCATCTTGATTTTCTACCCGAAAGTTTTGAATAGTAGAAACGATCACAATCGCCTTATTGCCAAAGTCTTGTGGGCGAAGTAAATCAAAATCTTCAGACTCAATAACCAGTACTTCTCGATTAAAGGTTTTATCAAGTGCCGCACGGTAAGGGTGTTGTGGATTTTTCAACGCTTCTGCGGTTTGGGTTTTAATGGTACGAGAAGGCACTAGCCACAAAGTAACAGGGAAATCGCAATCCAAATACTGCCTTGCAATACGGGCAATGCTATGCGAGGCTAACAATGTTTTACCGCCACCCGTTGGAATTCGTACACAAACATAAGGCACATCACGCAAATTACTGTGTTCACTTGGGATCTTGTAACTATATTCAGGTTGGATTTGGCTAAAAGCCGTTTTTGCATCAGATTGCAAGCAAGCCGAAAAATAGTGGCTGACACGGTTTAATGCCTCATTTTGGTAATTTTTTAATTTCATTTTTTTCTCCCACTATTAACGAGCCGTTACATCATACGGAATTTGTTTAAATGTAATTTTCTTTTCAGCTAACTGTGCCTCTCCTAAACGACACGCTTCGCCATATACCACAATGTCCATTCCCTGTTGCATAAATTCAGCAAAGTATGGCAACTCTGCCATTAATTTTCGTGTCAACACATTACCGCCCTGCGGACGTTTATCGCCTAAAATTCCGTTATATAACAAATAGTAGGCTTTACCGTTGAAAGTACCGACAAGCGGTGATTTTTCGGTATTTTTTTGCAAAGGGAAATGATTTTCCAAATACCAAATATGAGCGGCTAAATCATCAAAGCGAATGTTCGGATTCAGTGAACCGAATGCGTCAAATACTTCCTCGCCTAATTCACAAAAGCGAAACGATCCGCCACCTTGCCAACCTACCGCTTTTGAAATACCACCTTGTTCTCCCTCAATCACTTTTTTCAAACGGGGTACTACGTGGGTTTTAGCGTGTTCGCCAATCTCAATACCGATATAACGACGGTTCATTTTATGAGCAACTGCTGCGGTTGTACCTGAACCAAGAAAACTATCGAGAACGAGATCATTTTCTGATGTGGCTATCTGCAAAACACGTTGAATTAAGAGTTCTGGCTTAGGGGTTTCAAAGAATGCTGAATTAAAAATATTTTTTATTTCATTATTTGCATCTCTTGTTGTTCCCACTTCTTTACCAAACCAGATTGTCTCAGGAATTCTTCCTTCTTGTTCTGACAAATAAATCTTTCTTAAAACTTTTGTTTCATTTTCAATGAAAGAAATTTCACCTGTTTTAACTTTTTCAAAAAATGTATCTTTACTCCAACGCCAACCTTTTTCTGGAGGCGATATAGTATTTCCATTAGGTGTAACAATATCATAACGTAAATTTTCTCTTAAATTGGGACTTCTAAAATCTCCTGAACGCCAAGCTCCTCTAGGATCATTATCTGGATTTTTATAATTAATATTATGCTCCTCTTGTCTTGGCAATAGATTACGTCGAAAACTGTCGCTTTTTCTGAACACTAATAATTGGTTATGATGGATAGATAATAATTTAGAGTCATTTTTTCCTTGAATACTATGTTGCCACACCACATTCGCCACAAAATTCTTCCGCCCAAAAATTTCATCGAGCATAATTTTTAAATAGTGGCTTTCGTTATCATCAAGGGTGATCCAAATTGAACCATCTTCGGCAAGCAATTCCCGTAAAATTTCAAGACGCGGATACATCATTGAAAGCCAAACGGAATGCTCTAAATTATCATCGTAGTGGGTAAAGGCAGATTTTGTATTATAGGGAGGATCAATAAAAATACATTTGACTTGCCCGGCATAAAAGGGCAAAAGGGCTTTCAAAGCCAATAAATTATCGCCTTGAATAATTAAATTTTGCTTGACATTAGATAAGGTTTCAGCAGAAGCTGAGCTGTCGGCTGTCGGCTGTCGGCTGTCGGGCAATATTATGCGAAAAATCCGGCAACTCACGCAATAGACAATATGGGGTTTGTTTGGCTTTTTTTACGGCTTCTTCTTTGCCGTACCAAGTAAGGGTTGTCATAAAATACACCTGAAAAAATAAAAGTGCATTATTGTAACAAGCGGTCAAAAAAATAGAAAGATTTGCAAAAAATTGAAGAAATATAACCGCTTGTAAGCAAAAAAGCACAGAGTTTAAACTCTGTGCTTTTTTCGCTATTAAGCCTCTGTATATTTAGGCTCTTTAAAGACTGTTACTTCCGGTGCTTCGCCGGTGAATTTCTCAACTTGCACTATTGCAGTATTTGGAGAGTTACCCTGTGCCAGTTTTGATGTACCTTCATCACGGGTTAGTACGTTAGGGCAGCCAAACTTACATAATGGTTTTTCGCTTTGACCTGCATCTGCCGGGTCATACCAAGCCCCTTCGTGAATAGCAACTGTTCCTTTGATAATACCGTCGGTTACGACTGCCCCGGCAAGAACCTGACCGCGAGCGTTAAATACACGCACAATATCGCCATCAGCAATGCCTCGAGCTGCTGCATCATCTTTGTGAATTAAAACAGGCTCACGATCTTTTACCGTATATTTACTACGCAGAGAGGTATGAGCCAGCTGACTGTGTAAACGGTAATATGGGTGTGGTGTAACTAACGCCAACGGTGCTTCAGCGGTTACATTGCCTGCATACTCTTCAGGTTCCATCCAAGTTGGGTGTCCTTTACAGTCATCATAGTTCATTTTTGCAACAACATCAGAGAAGATCTCAATTTTACCTGACGGTGTACCGAGTGGATTAAGTAATGGATCGTTGCGGAATTCTTCATAACGTACCCATTTTTTCGCTTTATCACTTACTTTAAAGGTAACAGGTTTATTTTCTGTCCAGAATTTATCGAAATTCGGCATAATAACTCTGTTTTTGCGGGCTGCATCAAAGGCAGATTGGTAGAAACCTTTGAGCCAATCCATTTCCGATTTACCTTCGGTAAATTTATCTTCTACACCGGCACGTTTAGAAAGCTCCGCAAAAATATCGTAATCACTTTTCGCTTCAAATTGTGGTTCAACCACCTGTTTCATTGGGAAAATATTCATCATTGAATAGTCGCCCGACATTGTTAAGTCATTACGTTCGTAACTTGTTGTTGCCGGTAATAAAATATCTGCCATACGAGCGGTTGGTGTCCAATAACATTCGTTCACCACGATTAAATCTGGTTTTTGCCACGCTTTTACCATCGTATTCGTATCTTGATGATGAACTAATGGATTACCCCCTGCCCAGTAAATGACTTTGATATCCGGATAAGTAATTTCTGTTCCGTTATATTGAATGGTTTTACCCGGATTCAGTAACGCATCGGAAATACGGGCTAATGGGAAAGAAGCTTTTGAAGTATCATCTAACCACGTTTTTTCGCCCACATCACCGCCTGCATTGGCTGAAATTGCCCCAACAATACCGCCGGTTGCTGTTGGCACACCGCCATTTGCATAGTGGTAACTTAAACCGAAACCGCCTCCCGGTAATCCGATTTGCCCTAACATTGAAGCAAGAGTAACTAACATCCAGTGAGTTTGTTCACCGTGTCTTTGGCGTTGCATACCCCAACCACCCATTAACATCGTGCGTTTTGATGAGAAATCAGCGGCTAATTGTTTAATTTTCTCTGCAGATACACCACAAATTTTGGCAGCCCATTCGGCATCTTTCGGTTGGTTATCGTTTTTACCTAGTAAATACTCTTCGAATTTATCATAGCCGGTAGTGTATTTTTTCAAAAACGCTTTATCGTGTTTATCTTCACTTACTAAGGTATGTGCAATACCTAACATTAATGCAACGTCAGTACCTGTATTCACCGGGATCCATTCTGCATTTAGATATTGAGCCGATTCATTACGTTCAGGGGTAATACAGATAATGCGTTTACCTGTTTCTTTGAATTTTTTGAAATATTCAATACCTTGTTGATCGGTTGATGTCCACGCATTGCGTAGCGTTGTTAATGGGTTTGCTGACCAAAGCACGATAATATCGCTACTTTCAAGTAAAACTTCCCAGCTGGTTTGTTGCTCATATACCTCAATAGTACCAAGTACGTGTGGCATAATAACTTGAGCTGCACCGGTCGAATAATCGCCTTTTACCCCAACAAAACCGCCGGTTAAGTTCATATAGCGATGTAATAATGTACGTGCTGCGTGTAATGAGCCTGAGCTATACCAACCATAAGAACCTGCAAAAATACTGGTTGCACCGTGTGTATCGCGGGCTGATTTTATTCCTCCGTGAACTAATTCAAAGGCTTTCTCCCAAGAAACGCGTACCCATTCATCACGTCCACGTAAGGTTGTATCTTTATTACCTTCTAAGTAGCCTTTACGCACCATCGGATATTTCACACGAGCTTCGCCGTGAACTTGATCTGCCACAACGTGCTGCAGTTCATTTGGCACAGAAATATCAATAGCCGAATCAGATTTAACCACTTTTCCATTCTCAACCACAACGGCTAATGGTCCCCAGTGAGCGGCAGTTAGAACCGCATTCATTTCAGCTGCTTTTGCACTGGTTGATGCTAATGCACCCACTACCCCTGTGGTACCAGTTGAAAAACCTGCACCGGCAGCTAAGCTAAGTGATGATTTTTTTAGAAAACCACGACGACTTACGTCAATATTGTCTTGCTTTTTCATAATAAACCTCATTTGAAGTTAAGTTAAAAATAGACACCTTTCTGAAGTCGAGTGGATAAACCATTTCTCGCGTATCCATTGGTAAAGTTGCTCGGTTTTTTTGCAAAATTTTCTCAAAAAACAACCGCTTGTTCAGCTTCTTTACGGCTTGCTACCATATCCCAAATAGAGACTTAGGTTCACAAGCTCGGTATCCTCTAAGTTAAAAATTAATGTGAACTGCCTACAATATCTTTGGCGTTACGTTGTAAATAAATGGTTACTGCACGTACATCATCTGCAGACATTGAAGTACGATCTTTCATTGAATTCACTACACCGATCCATTGGTTAGCGGTATAGTGATCAGCTCCTATTGCTGCGTGGCAACCACTACAATGCGTTTGGTTTAAGTTATTGCCAAATTGATTTAAGGCTGCAATATTTGCAGTTACTGCGGTTTTTGGAACGGTAACTTCAAAATTCACTTCTTTCCAATTAGAGTTAGTTACATTATCGAAAACCGTTTTTACGACATTAACTTTACTTTGTGCTTCATCAGGTAATAGCGCAACCATAATGCGTTTGCCTAAATCCATATACACAACAGACTCTGCCCCTTCTTGTTGCCAACCATTAATAGTTGCTTTTAGCTGTTCGCCATCTTCTTTCCATTGATGCAATTCAGCATAAGGCAATAAGCGAATCTCGCCACCTTGTGTTAGCTGAACGGCTGTCATTGCAAGAGAATAAAGCGTTTTATCATTTGCGGTAAACTCTGCACCGTGTTTTGCTAATTCGCCTGCAGCGGCTGCATTATCCACTTGAATATCAGGCATAAAATGAGCAATACCTTTATGGCAATCAATACAAGTTTGATTTGTTTCTTGAGCAAGTTTATGCATTTTCTGTGCGGCTTCTTTTTGCTCTGAAAGCACCATTGCATCAAAACTATGGCAAGAACGGCAAGTCGCGGAATCTGTTTCTTTCATATCCTCCCACACACGTTGAGCCATCTCTAAACGGTGAGCCTCATAGGCTTCTTGGTCAGGCAATTTGTTGGTAACAAAGGTATGCCAAACATCTTTTAAAGCAACCACTTTTGCTTTGAAATAGTGCAAGCCATCTTGCGGTACGTGGCAATCTGAACACTCCGCCCGAATCCCTTTTCGGTTGGAGAAATGCACACTTCCTTCCCATTCTGCTTGCGGGTGAGTCATTGAATGACAGCTGACACAAAATTCAGTCGAATTCGTGGTTTTCATCGCATATTGCGAACCACCTAAAACGGCAGCACCAAGCCCCATAATGCCAATAAAAGCGGCTATTTTTTTCATCTTAGACATATAACTACCCCCACTAAAAAACGCTAAAAATTAAAGACGAAGGCATTTTATTAACTCATTAGAGTTATAAACAATAAGTAAAAATACGTATTAACTCAAAAGAGTTAATGAAGTTTGATCTAAGGCAAAAATAACAAATAAAAAAGGGAGAAAACTCTCCCTCAATATCATTTATAAGAAAACCAAGCAGGTAGCACAAATTGTGAATCAGCAAATAACTCAGGTGCAATTACCGCACTTCTGCCTTGCTGAATTTGATAGATAAGCTGTGGCAAGCTAATTGATAAGTCTTTTGTTTCCGGGTAAGTTAAACCGATTTGGCTATCGGTATTAAAATAATAAGTGCCGTTTACACCATAATGCGGTTGCTGACGAATAATATTCGAAACCGCTTTAAAATGACGGGAGGAAACACTTTGCTTCCAAGCATTTGCTAGAATATTAGCTTGATCATAAGCGATGCTGGCTTGTGAATAAGTGGGTTTTCGCTCGAATAGCTGTTCATAACATCGGCAAAATTGCCGCCCTAAATAGTTATCGCTTAAGCCACTATTGGTACTCCACAATACTCCTTCGCAAGGTTGTTCGTGTGGCAAAAATGCAGAAGGTGCATAAATACTGTAAATAATTGCATTAGTCGGATTTTCAATAAAGGCTTGATGAAAATGGACAATATCTTCCGCAAAATAAGAAGCAAGTACGATAATAGAAGGTGAAATATTATGAATTTGCTGCATCAGATGTTGATAAGCAGCAGGCTCTTGTTCTAGCTCTACATATTCAATATTCCAACCTTGTTTATGCAAATTGTGCGATAAAGTATCGATACCAATATCCACTTTTTGCCATTTCACACTTACGATCATTACCGTTTTATTTTGCATAAAATCGGCATAATAATAACGGTAATATTGCAGAAAATTTAAAATACCCAAGCTATAAGTAACATCGCTCGCACACACTTGGAACATATTCTCAATTCGCTTATTTGGCAAATTCTGTGCAAGTTTATTTGAACCGCTATGAGTAGCAATATGTAAATAAGGAATGCCTTCGGTTGCAATGAGTTCGTGAACTTCGGGCAAATAACAAGCATAGGCGGTAGAAATCGCATCAACTTCTTGATCCAACAACGCATTATAAGCATTTAATATGCTGGATTTATCCTCTACACAAAAACCGGCAGTGGCAATTTGTACTTCTCGCCCATTAATACCGCCTTGCCGATTTATATTTTCTACCGCAAGTTGCGTACCATTAAGTAATTCTTTGGTATCAATTTGTCCAATCCCCTGTTCCACATAGGGTACACCAAGAATAATAGGGCGATGGCTATAATTATTAATCAAAAAAGTTGCAGGTTCATTCATTACAAGCGGTTGTTTTTTATTTGCAATTTGCAAAGCAAGTTGTTCGATTTTAAAAGTAACAAGAATAGATTGTTCTAGCTTACCCGGTGTTGGTAAGCAGATTAAATGCTCTGTAATGGCAAAAACAGCCAGCAAAGTTCGACTTTCTGTTTTCGTTTTAGAGAAAATATTTTCAATATGTTTATCAACGGTACGCTTGCTGATATTTAATTCATTTGCAATTTCTTCATTACTCAATCCACTGCTGACTAACGTTAATAACTCAATTTCTCGCTTACTCAGTTCAAATGGTAATTTGCTCTGCTCTGCGTGTATTAACGTAAACTCTTGATGGCGTTTTAGCAGAACCTTGAGCCAATGCTGATGAGGCAAACAATAGAAAAAAGATAATGAAGTCTGCTCTGAATAAAGAAATGCTTGAGCATAGAGGCAGAGTTGTTCTAGCTGCGTTAAATACTCTACTCCAGCTTTATTTTCCCATTCTAAAATCTCGCCTTGCTTATTAATCAAGCAAGACCATTGATTATTTTCAGTCATTCTTTTTCCTAAGTAAAAAATTGTCAAATTAAAATAACAAAATTACCTATTCAAAAAAATGATATAAATCAAACCAACCTGATTTAGTTATGATCTGAGCTTAAAATATACCACTATATACCTCTTGCTTAATCAGCATTCTCCCCCTACAATAAAACCAATTTTATTTAAGACTCCGAGCATTATTTCCTAACTCTAAAAATTAAAGACAAATTTTTGATATGGAATTTATGCCAGTAACAGCTTTGTGATTTAGCTGTTCAAAGGATAACTTAGAAATGGGTTGTCCTCTCGTGTTTAGAAAGGTGTCAAATGCAATCTATTATCCCAATTAAGAACGTGGGTAATGATGTTTCCGGGCTTGTTGATCGCTTTCAGCGTCAATACACCTATTTGAGATTATCCATTACCGATGTTTGTAACTTCCGTTGTAATTACTGCTTGCCTAACGGCTATCAGCCGCCTTCGCATAAGCAGACATTTCTGAAAGTGGACGAAATCCAACGTATCGCTAAAGCCTTTGCTAATCTAGGTACAGAGAAAATCCGTATTACAGGCGGAGAGCCGACTTTACGCAAAGATTTTGCCGAAATTGCTCATACCCTTTCACAAACTGCCGGCATCCGCAAAGTCGCCTTAACCACTAACGGCTACCGAATGGAGCGTGATGTTGAACTCTGGCAGCAAGCCGGTATTACCGATATTAACGTGAGTGTTGATAGTTTAGATACTCGACAATTTCAACTGATTACAGGCGAAAACAAGCTGCAATCCATTTTAAACGGCATTGATAAAGCCTTTGAAATTGGCTATAAAAAAATCAAAGTCAATGCAGTGTTAATGAAACAATACACAGCCCACGAGTTAGATAATTTCCTTGCGTGGATTAAAGATAAACCGATTCAAATGCGTTTTATTGAGCTGATGGAAACCGGCGAAACGGACAGCTTTTTCAAAGAGCAGCATCTTTCAGGGCAATCTGTGATGGAGCGCTTGTTCAGAGAAGGCTGGCAGCTACAACCAAAAGCAGTATCTGATGGTCCGGCTAAAGTGTTATCCCACCCAGATTACAAAGGCGAAATCGGTTTGATTATGCCTTATGAAAAGAATTTCTGTGCCTCGTGTAATCGCCTGCGAGTGTCTGCCTTAGGCAAATTACACCTCTGCTTATTTGGCGAAGAAGGCATTGATATTCGGGATTTATTGCAATCTGACGACCAACAATTACAGCTTGAAACTCGCTTGAAATCGGCTTTGCAAGGCAAACGAGAACACCACTATTTGCATATTGGGGATAGTGGGGTGAGGAATAATTTATCCAGTATCGGTGGATAACAACCACCAAGCGTTGTTTCTGTTACTTTTCTTTGCTTCGCCAAAGAAAAGTAACCAAAAGAAAGGCGACCCGAACTTCGCTTGGTTGCGATTTCTTTCACGGAAAATTTGTAAACTCGCCGCAAGCGGCTCAAACAGTACAAATTTTCCTAGAAATCGCAAGTCGCTCAGACGGGCAAGCGGTGCATTTATCACGATTTTTTACTCGCTACGCTCGCACTTCGTGCCGTCGGCAAAGCCGACGTTCAAACGCAAGCGTTTGTGCAAATTTTTAGTTCAATTTAACCGCTTGTAACGCTCCAACGGGTTCCCTTCTGAACCGCCTGAGCGACTTTGAATTTGTAGGAAAAATTGAGTGTTTGAGCCAACGAAGTTGGCGAGTTTTCAATTTTTCCGTCAAGCAAATTCAAATAAAGCGAAGACAGCGGTAAAGTAGGGTGTGCTTTCTTTGGTTACTTTCTTTGCACAAGCAAAGAAAGTAACAGAAAAACCTACGATATTAATTTTTTACCTGAATTTAAAGAGACAAAATAAATGACCAACTTCACCCACATCAACCAAAACGGCGAAGCCAATATGGTTGATGTTTCAATGAAACAAGAAACCGTCCGAGTGGCTCGTGCCGAAGCTTATGTACGAATGAACCCGGAAACCTTGCAGATGATCATCAGTGGCAATCATCATAAAGGCGATGTTTTTGCCACAGCCCGTATTGCAGGGATTCAAGCAGCAAAAAGAACGTGGGAACTCATTCCGCTTTGCCACCCATTACTGCTTTCTAAAGTGGAAGTGCAGCTTGAAGCGTTACCTGAAACCAACCAAGTTCGCATTGAATCGCTTTGCAAACTCACTGGGAAAACCGGTGTAGAAATGGAAGCCTTAACCGCAGCCAGCGTAGCCGCTCTGACTATCTATGATATGTGCAAAGCTGTACAAAAAGATATGGTAATTGAAAATGTTCGCCTATTACATAAAAGCGGCGGCAAATCAGGAGATTTCAACGTTGATTAAAGTATTATTTTTCGCTCAAGTGCGTGAACTTGTCGCAACCGATATGTTAGAAGTGCAAGCCAATTTCACTACGGCAGAAGAACTGCGTGAACATTTAAGCCAGCAAGGCAAAAAATGGCAACTAGCGTTGGAAAAAGGCAAATTATTAGTGGCAATCAATCAAACTATATCCCCACTAGACAGCCCGATTAAAGATGGTGATGAAGTCGCCTTTTTCCCACCGGTAACAGGGGGCTAAATGAACTCCACCTTAATTGAAGTACAAGAAAGCGAATTTGACCAAAACCATATTTACCGTTGGTTAAGTGAACATCATTCTGTTGGGGCAACCACGCTTTTTATCGGCAAAGTGCGTGAAATGAACTTAGGCGATAATGTTTCAGGTTTATTTCTCGAACACTACCCTGCAATGACGAAAAAAGCCCTACAAGAAATTGTAGATGAAGCTCGCTCCCGTTGGGATATTCAACGTGTTGCGGTTATCCACCGTATCGGGCAACTTCATACAGGCGATGAAATTGTGTTAGTGGGAGTGAGCTCGGCTCATCGGGGCGATGCCTACCACGCCAATGAATTTATTATGGATTACCTTAAAACCAAAGCACCTTTTTGGAAACGTGAGCAAACTCAAGAGGGAGAACGTTGGATTGAAGGGCGTGAGAGCGATGAACAAGCGGTCGAAAAATGGCAATAATTAGCAAAGGATAAAAATGGAAAATTTATATATTGATTTGCAGATCGCCTGCGAAAACATCGAAAACTTACCAAGCGAACAACAATTTTATACTTGGGTACATAAAGCCCTATCGGTTGAAGCTAAAACAGACGATTTCCCCGAAAGTGAAATCACCATTCGTATTGTAGATGAAGCCGAAAGCCACGAGCTGAATTTAACCTATCGAGGAAAAGATAAACCGACCAACGTGCTTTCTTTCCCATTTGAAGTACCAGAAGGTATTGAAATGCCATTATTAGGCGATTTAATTATCTGCCGTCAAGTGATGGAAAAAGAAGCTGAAGAACAACAAAAACCTTTAGAAGCTCATTGGGCTCATCTCGCTATTCACGGCACGCTTCATTTACTCGGTTACGATCATATTGAAGAAGGTGAAGCGGTTGAAATGGAGAGCCTTGAAACGGAAATTATGCAAGCATTAGGCTATGAAGATCCGTATATTTCAGAGAAAATTTAAATAAAACAATGCGTTCGCTAGTTATTCTTACAAATCCACACACTTTTAGCCTTGCTCAACAAGGCTATTTTTACATTCCTGAAAATCACTCTTTTAAAGCTATTCCCTTTTCTAACGCAAAATCCATATTAGGTAACGAATACCCTTTTGCCATTTATGAGATGCGGACGGAAAACGGCATCAATTTTCATCTTGAGGCATTTGCCATTCTCGCCGGCACAATTCAAGAAAACGGTACTTTATTTTTGCTTTGTCCCCAGTGGAATAATTTAGAACACGAATTAGATTTCGATGCGTTACGTTGGAACGAAAATCACGCTATTGCCTGCCCGAATTTCTATCAGCATTTTAAACAATTAGTGGAAAAATTTGGTTTTGAAATTAGCGATAACCTTGCTGAATTGCCAATAACAAGCGGTCAAATTTCCTCAAAAATTGACAAATTAACGGAAGAACAGCAAAATATTTTGCAAAATCTGCCGCTTGATAATGCTAATATCCATTTAATTACTGCCCCTCGTGGACGTGGGAAATCCACTTTAGCAGGTTTGCTTGCTACAGAACTAGCAAAGCAGCACAATGTATTGATTACCGCTCGCTCTTTATCTGCTCTTCCGAGTTTTTGGCGTTCTGCTGTGCAACAAATCCCATTTTTCGCTCCTGATAATTTAATTGAGCGAGTCAAAAACAAAAGCATTTCCCCTAATCAATGGCTATTTATTGATGAAGCCGCCAGCTTACCTTTGCCGCTCCTAAACACGCTTTGTGATTATTTTGACAAAGTCATTTTAACCACGACTACACAAAATTATGAAGGCACAGGGCGTGGGTTTGAGCTTAAATTGCCGAAGATGTTAAATAAGCCATCCAAACACTGGACATTATCTCAACCGTTACGGTGGAGAGAGAATGACTCGCTTGAGCAATTTGTGGCTGAATTGCTATTGTTAAATGACGATATCGTAGGGGCGAATTGCAATTCACCATCACAATCAACAAATATTGCGAACCACATTGCCTTTTACAGCCTACTCGCCAACGCCCATTACAAAACCACCCCAACGGATCTACGCCGATTGTTTGATGGCGAGCAGCAAATTTTGTATCCAAAATATCAAGATGATCAGCTTATCGGTGGTATTTGGGCGGTAAATGAAGGCAATTTAGATGAAAATCTCACGCAAGCCATTTGGTTAGGTGAACGTCGTCCACAAGGCAATTTGCTGGCTCAATATCTCTGCTTTCAAGGCAATCTGCCACAGGCGTGTCAATTACGTTCGGTACGGATTTCCCGTATTGCGGTTCAGCCTGAATGGCAAAATCAAGGCATTGGCAAGCGGTTAATTTCTGACTTTATTTTGCAAAATGCAGATAAAAAACCACCGCTTGATTTTCTCTCTGTCAGCTTTGGGCTGACTGCTCCACTCTACGCTTTTTGGCAATCTTGTGGTTTCCGGCTGGTGCAAATTACACCGAATAAAGAAGCAAGTAGTAGCTACCGCAGTGCGATGATGATTTACCCGATTTCGCAGCAAGGCAAACAATTTAGCCAACAAGCTACCCAAGCTTTTGCCAGAGATTTCGCTCTTCAACCGTTTTTCACGGAAATTTGTGAGGAATTGCAAAATTTCGAGCAATTTCAACCGCTTGTAGAAATCTCTTTAGATGAGCGTGATTGGCAAAATTTAACCGCATTTGCAAATGGAAAGCGAGCCTTGCCTGCTGTTTATATTAGTTTAAAACGTTTATATTTATCTGCTCCGCAAACGCTGAACTCACTTGCTGTTTTTAACGAACATCAGAAAAAATATTCAAAAGTAGAAATTGAAAAGTATCGGGAAATTGTGAAAACATACTTAAAAAGTGCAAATCATTAAAATAATTTATGGATTAACTTAATTTTTTTATGCTTTCCCTCTTGCTAAATTTTCCATTTAGCCGTATAAATTCACTGTTGTTTTTTAATTGTTAAGAGGATTTCCAATGTCAATGTTCAGTCATATTCAAGCAGCACCGGCAGACCCAATTTTAGGTTTGGGCGAAGCATTCAAAGCCGACACCCGTGAAGGCAAAATCAATCTTGGAATCGGTGTTTATATGACCGATGAGGGCAAAACCCCAATCGTTAAAGCTGTAAAAGAAGCGGAAAAACGCTTATTAGATACCGAAACCAGCAAAAACTACCTCACTATTGATGGCGTTCAAGCCTTTAATGCGGCGACACAAGCTTTATTATTCGGTGAAGGGGCTGAAGTGATTACCTCCGGTCGTGCAAAAACGGCTCAAAGCTTAGGTGGCACAGGGGCATTGCGTATTGCCGCAGAATTTATTAAACGTCATACTAATGCGAAAAATGTGTGGATTTCTACCCCAACGTGGCCAAACCACAACGGTATTTTTGATGCGGTTGGTGTGAATGTAAAAGGTTATCGCTACTATAATAAAGACACCAACGGATTAGATTGGAATAACTTAATTGCAGACTTAAGCCAAGCAGAAGCAGGCGATGTAGTGTTATTACACGGCTGCTGCCACAACCCGACAGGGATTGACCCAACGCCGGCACAGTGGGAACAACTTGCAGCATTATCCGCAGAAAAAGGCTGGTTACCGTTATTCGATTTTGCTTATCAAGGTTTTGCAAACGGTTTAGAAGAAGACGCTTACGGTTTACGTGCCTTTGCGAAAAATAACCGTGAATTATTGGTAGCAAGCTCATTCTCTAAAAACTTCGGTTTATACAATGAGCGTGTAGGTGCATTTACCTTAATTGCCGATAACGCAGATGATGCTAACCGTGCATTTACGCAAATCAAATCAATTATTCGTGTGCTTTACTCTAACCCGTCAGCTCACGGTGCAAGTGCGGTTGCAGTGGCATTAGCTGATTCTGAACTGAAAGCATTATGGATTGAAGAGTTAGATGAAATGCGTAACCGCATTAAAGATATGCGTACGCAATTAGTGGAAAAATTGAAAGAGAAAGGAGCAAATAAAGATTTCTCATTCATTACCGAACAAAACGGTATGTTCTCATTCAGTGGCTTAACGCCTGAACAAGTAGATAAATTAAAAGATGACTTTGCTATTTATGCAGTGCGTTCAGGTCGTATCAATGTAGCAGGTATTACCAGCAAAAATATTGATGCCTTAGCGGAAGCGATTGTAAAAGTGCTTTAAGCTAATAAATGAATAAAGGCGAACATCAAGTTCGCCTTTATTTTTGATTTAAATTGATTATTTTTCTAACCAAAGCATAAAATCTGCTACGGTATGGAACGAGCCAAACACCAAAACGATATCCTCTGCTTTTGCTTTCTCAAATAAGGCAAGGCTTGCCTCAGGCACGCTTTGGTAGCTGCAAGCGGTTGAATTTGGTAAAACTTTTACCAATTTTTCTAATACTTGCTCACCACTCTGCCCACGCCAACAATTTAAGCCGGCACAATGCCATTCATCAATTACATTTTCGAGTGGCTGAACAATGCCGGACAAATCCTTATCTTCTAATGCACTAAATACTGCATAGATTTTTTGATTTGCTTGTTTTAACTCTGCAAGTTTATCTGCCAAATAACGGGCTGCGTGCGGATTATGCCCCACATCAATAATTACTTGTGCAAGCGGTTGTTTTTGTGAAAATTTTGCAAAATCTTTATCCGTTAAAAGCTGAAAACGGGCGGTCATTTGAGCTTCGCTAAATGCTTCTCGGATAATTTGTTCATTAATTTCAAATGGTAATTGCATTAATGCCGCTAGTGCCGTTCCGGCATTTGGAATTGGAATTAATGGTAGAGGTAAATCTTTAAAGTTTTTTTCTTTAGAATACCAATGGAATAGATTGTTTTTAATTTCAAAATGCCAATCTTGATCCCGATAAAAAGCGTTACAATTTAACGATTTTACCATTTCTCTAATGGAATTAGGGCAATCCGACTCGCCGATAATTACAGGAATATTTTCACGGAAAATGCCCGCTTTTTCACGTCCGATATCTTCTCGGTTATCGCCTAAAAATGCAACGTGATCGATATCGATAGACGTAATAATCGCAAGATTTGGATTAACAATATTGGTCGCATCTAATCTGCCACCTAAACCAACTTCTAAAATCACAATATCTAACTGATTTTGCTTAAATAATTCAAAGGCAGAAAGTGTACTAAACTCAAAATAAGTAAGTGAAGCGGTCTTTTCTTCATTAATTTTTGCAAAGGATTGAACGTGATAAATTTCCGGCAGAACATCGTCATTAATTCTTACCCGTTCATTATAATGAATTAAATGCGGTGAAGAATAAACACCAACACGAAAGCCTGCTTTTAATAAAGCGATTTCCAGTAATCGACAAGTTGAACCTTTGCCATTTGTTCCCGCAACGGTAATGACATAAGGGGCAGGATTAAGTAAATCCAACGCTTTTGCAACGGCTGTAATACGCTCCAAGCCCATATCAATCGGTTTACTGTGGGCTTGTTCTAAATAGGAAAGCCACGTTTCCAAAGAATCCGTGGCTTTAGGGGTAATTAATGTATTCATTCGTTCATTATTCTACATTTTCAACAATCAATTCTGCCGTTTTAAATGGCGTTGGCTGATTGGTTAATTTTGCACAAATACGAGCAAGAGCATCACGCATCTCTTTACGAGGAACGATCATATCAATTGCACCGTGTTCTAATAAGAATTCCGCACGTTGGAAGCCCTCCGGCAATTTTTCACGTACAGTTTGCTCAATAACACGAGGACCTGCAAACCCGATTAACGCTTTCGGCTCTGCAATATTAATATCACCTAACATCGCAAGACTTGCCGAAACACCACCTAAGGTTGGGTCAGTTAATACAGAAATAAACGGCACGCCCTGCTCTTTCATTTTGGCTAAAATTGCACTGGTTTTTGCCATTTGCATTAATGAAAATAATGCTTCTTGCATACGAGCTCCACCTGATGCGGAGAAACAGATGAATGGAATTTTTTCTGCTAAGGCTTTTTCCGCTGCTTTTACAAATTTTGCACCAACAACAGACCCCATTGAGCCGCCCATAAACTCAAAGTTAAAAGAGGCAGTAACAACAGGCATATTGTGTAATGTGCCTGAAAAAACAATAAAAGAATCTTTTTCGCCGGTCTGTTTCTGTGCAGCAGTTAAACGATCTTTATATTTTTTTAAATCCTTAAACTTCAGCACATCTTGCGGCTCTAAATCAGCTGCAATTTCAACGGCTGAATCTTTGTCTAATAAGTTTAATAAGCGTGTGCGAGCATCAATACGCATATGGTGATCGCATTTTGGACATACGTGTTGATTACGCTGTAATTCTTCGCTATAGAGAACTTGCTCACAGCTTGTACATTTTGTCCAAACTCCCTCTGGGATTTTTGATTTTGTATTACTTGATGATGAATCTCTACCTAAAATTCTGTCTAACCAGCTCATTTTTATTCCTTTTGGATTGAGTTGTGGGATAAATAAAATTCTTGCTATTAAAGCATAAATTACCGTTTTTTGATATGTTTTATTGACATATCAGATCTCTAACTATGCGTATATGTTCGATAAAAAAACGCAACAAGGAGAATAACAAGCATTACCACAATTTGAATTAAACGTTTTTTAGTTAATTTTTCTGCTGCCATTTCGTTCCTAGTTTTGCTAAAAATTACCTTATTATAAGCGAAAAGGTCGTTATTATGCTAGAATTTGCAAAATTTTCATAAAAATCGACCGCTTGTAAAAGGAAAAATATGGCAACTATCGACCAATTTCTTGAAGTTGTAAATCAACTTCGCCACCCCGAGCACGGCTGTCCGTGGGATTTAAAACAAAATTTCGACACAATGCTCCCCCATTTGTTAGAAGAAACCTATGAAGTTGCCGAAGCTATTCATACTAAAGATCGCTCTGCTCTGCGTGAAGAGTTGGGTGATTTATTGCTTCAAGTGGTTTTTTTAAGTCAGCTTGCGAAAGAAGAAGGATCTTTTAGTTTTGATGATGTGGTAAACGATATTCACGATAAATTGATTTATCGCCACCCACACGTTTTTGGCGATGTAAAAGCAGAAAATAGTGAAGAGGCATTAAAAAGTTGGGAGCAGCAAAAAGCCAATGATGCTAAGCATAAAAATCAACAATCTATTTTAGATGATCTTCCGTTTGCACTACCAGCACTTACTCGAGCCGATAAATTGCAAAAACGTTGTTCAAAAGTGGGCTTCGATTGGGATAATCCGCAAGAGGTGTTAGAAAAAGTAGAAGAAGAACTTGATGAAGTAAAAGCAGAAATGGCTCAATATCCAAATCGCTCCAAAGAATTGGCTGAAGAATTAGGGGATTTATTATTTGCAATTGTAAATTTATGTCGTCATTATTATACTGATGCTGAAGAAAATTTACGAAATGCCAATCTTAAATTTGAAAAACGCTTTAGAAAAATCGAACAAGTAGTTAAAAATACAGGAAGAACTGTAAATGAGTGTAAATTAGCTGAATTAGATGCGATTTGGCATCAAATAAAAACAGTAGAATAATTTGTTTTGCTTGCTATAATAATGGACAATTATTACTTATAACAAAATAATCTATAGGAATTAGGCTATGTCAAAAATCTTATTAATAGATGATGATATTGAACTGACTGAATTATTAACGGAGCTGCTCTCATTAGAAGGATTTCAAGTAAAAGTAGCTCATAATGGTCAAGAAGGTTTAAATGAATTAGAGACTAATCAATATGATTTAATATTATTAGATGTGATGATGCCTGTATTGAATGGCGTAGAAACATTAAAACGAATAAGACAAAAATATGTATTACCTGTTTTAATGTTAAGTGCGAGAGATGACCAAATCGATCGTATTTTAGGTTTAGAATTAGGTGCTGATGATTATCTACCTAAACCCTTTAATGATCGTGAGCTAGTGGCTAGAATAAGGGCTATTTTAAGACGTACTGTTCCCCAACAACTTCAAGTAGATAATAGCCAAATTGAAACAGGTGTGGCTGAAGCTGCTTCTAAATTACTACAATTTGCAGGGGTACAATTACACTCAGGTCGCCAACAAGCATCCTACCAAGGTAACGATTTAGATTTAACAGGTACAGAATTTGCATTATTACAACTTTTAATGCGTAGCCCAGGTCAAATTTTATCCAGAGAGTTGTTAAGTTTGGAAGTTTTAGGTAAACAATTAACACCTTACGATCGTGCTATTGATATGCATATATCTAACCTTCGTAAAAAATTACCGGAACGAGAAGATGGTTTACCTTGGTTTAAAACATTAAGAGGAAAAGGTTACTTATTAGTAACTGAATAATATTTTCCAAATCCCTAAATAATAGAAATTATTTTAGGGATTTTTATTCTACTATTATTATATATGCCAAATTTATTTAAAAAATATTTAAACTTTAGAAAACGCTTAGCCTATAAACTTGTTACGTATTATGGTTTATTGCTTAGCTTATTTATTGCAATTACTTTTAATATTGATAAATTTGATTCAAGAAAATTTTCACCTATTTCGCAAAAAGACCAGCTCTATTTTAAAAATGAAAGTCTTGAAACCGAGCTAAATTTAAATTTAGATGAAGTTTTCGAACGGAATTTATCGGTAGAAACAGCTAATGGTTACGATATTATATTAGAAGATGAAGAGACCGGTAATTTAAGTGGTGTAA
>NZ_JBXGGI010000007.1:0-26482 GCF_056854775.1 Mannheimia sp. | reverse complement strand
TTTTACAACCCGTCCCCCGCAAATTAAACCGTGATGGGTTGGGGATTACACAATCTCAGCCGTTTACTCAAGGGGCTGATGTTTGGACGTGTTACGAACTCTCGTGGCTTAATAAAAACGGCTTGCCACAGGTGGCGATTGCAGATGTTGCTATTGATTTCAAAAGCGAAAATTTAATTGAGTCGAAAAGTTTTAAGCTCTATTTAAACAGTTTTAACCAAACCAAATTCAATTCCATTGAGGAAGTCGAGCAGACTATCCAACGTGATCTCGCAAACTGTGCAAGCGGTCAAGTTTCGGTAAAAATTTACACATTATCGCACTACACGCAACAACCGATTGTTGATTTCGAAGGTGAGTGCGTTGATGAGCAGGATATTCAAATCGACAGCTACGCATTTTCAACTCATTATTTAGAAAACATCACAGAAGATGATGTAGTAGAAGAAACTTTAGTGAGCCATTTGCTCAAATCTAACTGCTTAATTACTTCCCAGCCGGACTGGGGAAGTGTACAAATTCACTACAAGGGCAAAAAGCTAAACCGTGAAAAATTATTACGTTATTTGGTCTCATTCCGTGAACATAACGAGTTCCACGAACAATGTGTGGAACGGATTTTCTGCGACCTAATGCAATTCGCTCAGCCTGAAAAATTGACTGTTTACGCACGCTACACCAGACGAGGTGGGTTGGATATTAATCCGTTTAGATCGAATTTTGAGGAAGTGCCGGAAAATTTACGGATGGCAAGACAGTGATTTTATTGTCCCATCTGAACCGCCTGAGCGTATTTGAATTGGTAGGCAAATTTACTCTGAGCGAAGCGAATGTAAATTTGTCGTTAAGCCAATTCAAATTAAGCGAAGAAAAGCGGTGAAGTTCGGATCGCCTTTCTTTTGGTTACTTTTCTTTGGCGAAGCAAAGAAAAGTAACGAGTAAAGCAGATGTTTAATTTTATGATGAATGAGTATAGCTCAAATTACTATATCGGCGTTATGTCTGGCACGAGCCTTGATGGCGTAGATATTGCTTTAATGGATTTTGCAAAAAGTCCGCCCAAAATGACCGCTTGTGATTTCTTTCCAATGCCGGAGGAATTACGTTCGGATATTTCTGCGTTGCTTAAAACAGGCGAAACCAATCTCCAAAAGCTGGGGGAAATCGACCACCGTTTAGGCTTGCTTTATGCACAAACTATTAATGCGTTTTTAGCGAAAAATCAGCTAACAGCAGAAAATATTCAAGCCATTGGTTGCCACGGGCAAACGGTTTGGCATTCTCCGGATTCCGTTTATCCATTTACAACACAAATTGGTGATATGAATTTAGTGGCAGCCAAAACAGGCATCACCACTATTGCCGATTTTCGCCGTAAAGATATGGCGGTTGGAGGGCAGGGGGCACCGCTTGTGCCGGCTTTTCATCAAGCAATTTTTAGTGATGCTAATCGTTTAACGGTGGTACTAAACATTGGTGGTATTAGTAACATTTCAGTGCTAAAACCGAATAGCCCAACTATTGGTTATGATGTGGGGGCTGGTAATACCTTGATGGATAGTTGGATTGAGCAACATCAAGGCAAAAGATACGACAAAAACGGCGAGTGGGCGAAATCGGGTCAGATTATTCCTAACCTATTGATTGAATTATTGAATGAACCGTTTTTCAGTAAAGTTCCCCCAAAAAGCACAGGGAGAGAGTTATTCAATTTAACGTGGCTTGCAAAAAAATTGCAAAATTTCACCGCTTGCAAGCCTGAAGATGTGCAACGTACGCTTGCAGAATTTACTGCAAAAAGTATCGCTAACGAATTAATTCCACTTGAAACTGAATTGCCTTGCCTGTTGTTGGTATGTGGTGGTGGAGCAAGAAACTCATTGTTAATGGAAAGATTATCTGCACTTCTGCCAAATTGGCGTGTGGCAACCACAACCGAGTTTGGTTTAGATATTGATTATGTCGAAGCTGCTGCATTTGCTTGGCTGGCTTATCAACGAATGCATAGTTTACCAAGTAATATGCCAAGTGTAACAGGGGCAAAAAAAGCGGTAAGTTTAGGGGTAATTTACTCAGCGGAATAAAGGAAAATGACAGAAAAGAATTTACTCAATGCCTTAGGGCAGATGATCACAGAGCAGCGTAATCCAAACTCAATGAATATTGATGAACTTTCTGCATTAGAGATTGTGCAGATTATCAATAATGAAGACAAGCAAGTGCCTATTGCAGTAGAAAAATGCTTGCCGCAAATTGCTTTAGCAGTAGAAAAAATCGTGGTTGCCTTTCAGCAAGGTGGACGATTGGTTTATGTGGGAGCTGGAACGAGCGGGCGTTTAGGTGTACTAGATGCTTCAGAATGTCCTCCAACCTATGGTGTCAAACCTGAAATGGTGGTAGGGCTTATTGCAGGTGGTGAGAGAGCTTTGCGTTTCCCGATTGAAGGGGCGGAAGATAACCGTGAGCAGGGCAAAGCCGACTTACAAGCGGTCAATTTTTCGCAAAAAGATGTATTAGTCGGTATTGCAGCAAGTGGCAGAACGCCGTATGTTTTAGGGGCAATGGAATATGCTAATTCTCTAGGAGCAACAACAGTTTCGATTGCCAGCAACCTGCATTCGGCGATGGCACAAATTGCGGATATTGCGATTGATACGGTTGTAGGGGCAGAAGTGCTGACCGGCTCAAGCCGTATGAAATCGGGCACAGCACAAAAGTTAGTATTAAATATGCTGACAACTGCCTCAATGATCTTAATTGGCAAATGCTACCAAAATTTAATGGTAGACGTGCAAGCCACCAATGAAAAGCTTAAAGCTCGAGCAATCCGTATTGTAATGCAAGCAACCGAATGTGAAAGATATGTAGCTGAAAATACATTAAAATTAGCTGAAAATAACGCAAAATTAGCGATTATGATGATTTTAGGTAATTTAGATAAGCAGGAAGCGGAAAGCTTATTAGCTCAAAATCAAGGACGATTACAAAAGGCGTTAAAATAGGAGTATGTCTGCTCTCTCCCCTTGTGGGAGAGAGACAGATAAATCATTCGTTCAGAATGATTTATCAGAGAGAGGGGAGGCAGATTTAAGCAAATAAATGATGGTATTTTACTAACTCTTCTTTCGTCAAACTAAACACACCCAATCCGCCATTTTCAAACTCCAACCAGTTAAACGGTACGCTTGGGAATTGTTCGATTAAATGTACCATACTATTTCCCACTTCGCACACTAACACGCCGTTATCATTTAAGTAATCTGCCGCCTGTGCCAAAATGCGTTTGGTTAAATCCAAACCGTCTGCTCCCGAACCTAATGCTAATTCGGGTTCGTGGTGAAATTCTTCCGGCATATCGCCTAAATCTTCTGCATCAACATAAGGCGGATTAGTTACAATCAAATCATATTTATCTTGCGGAATATCGTTAAATAAATCTGAGCTGATCGGGAATACACGATGTGATACTTGATGACGCTCAATATTAATTTGAGCCACATCTAACGCATCGAGTGAAAGATCGACTGCATCCACTTCCGCATCCGGAAAACGCTCTGCACAAGCAATCGCAATGCAACCACTGCCAGTACACATATCTAAAATGCGGTGTGGCTCATTTTTGATAATGCCTTTAAAGCCTTTTTTGATAAGCTCACCGATTGGGGAGCGTGGCACAATGACACGCTCGTCCACATAATATTCACTTCCACAGAACCAAGCCGAATGAGTTAAATAAGCCACAGGTTTACGAGAGCCTAAACGCTCGCAAATTAAGTGAATAACACGTTCTTTTTCCGCTCGTGTTAATCGGGAAGAGTAAAGTGCTTCCGGCACATCAAAAGGCAGATAAAGCCCGGCTAATACTAATTGTTGGGCTTCGTCCCACGCGTTGTCATAACCGTGCCCGTAGTAAAGATCGGAAGCATTGAAATAGCTATACGCCCAACGCATCATATCTTGAATGGTGGCTAAATCATTCACAACGGGTAGGGCTGCAATTTCATCAAGAAGTTCGATATTATATTTAAACATTTTTAGTGCCTTTTGCATAATTATAGAATTGCTGTTTTATACCATATTTTGCTTTGTGTTAGAATGTAAAAATTATAGAGAAGGAAAAGATTATGTCAGAGAATATGTTAGAAGACGAATTTGCATTATTTAGAGAAGCGGCTAAAGGCACGAAAAAAATAACACAAAATACTTATGTACCCAAATCAGAACCTCGTAAAAAACTACAGGAATTACGAGAGTTAAAAGAAAAAGCGGATATTGAGTTCTATTTTTCTGATGAATACGAGCCTTTGCTCAAAGAAGAAAATGAAAAAGTGAAATATCTGCGTGAAGATGTTGATCCTTATATTTTAAAGCAGCTCAGACGGGGTGATTTTCAGCCGGAACTGTTTCTGGATCTGCACGGTTTGACCAGAGAAAAAGCGAAAAAAGAGTTGGCAGCTTTAATTTTGGCTTGTGAGAGAGAAAACGTGTTTTGTGCCAGTATTATGACAGGCTTTGGCACTCGCACGCTGAAAGACCAAATTCCTCGCTGGCTGGTACAACACCCGAAAATTATGGCGTTACATCAAGCACCAAAAGAGTGGGGCGGAGATGCTGCGATTTTAATTTTAGTTGAGCAGCCGGAAAACCCGGAAAAAATGTTTGGGCGTTAAAATGAGGATAATTGCAAATTTTGAGTAGAAAAAGACCGCTTGTTATTGTTTTGTAAGGAGAACCAATGTCAGAACAAACTTTTCAACAACTTACGGCATTATTAGATTCACATCAAGCCCGCTATCGGATAGTGGAACATTCTTCTGCGGGGAAATCGGAAGAAGTGGCAAAAATTCGTGGTACAGAAATAGGGCAAGGAGCAAAGGCGTTAGTCTGCAAAGTAAAAGGAAATGGCATAAAACAGGCAGTATTAGCAATATTACCGGCGGATTACCAAGCAGATTTAAGCAAAATTGCCGAGCATCTTGGAGGGCTTCGAGCCTCACTTGCCAGCCCGGCGGAAGTGGCAGAATTAACCGACTGTGTATTTGGAGCAATTCCGCCGTTTAGTTTCCATTCCGATTTGTTATTGGTAGCTGAGCCAAGCTTATTTGAGCGTTACGATGAATTAGCCTTTAATGCCGGCACGTTAGAACGTTCTATTATTCTGAATACGGCAGATTATCAACGTATCGTCAATCCAACTTTAGTGAAGTTTGCGAAAGATTAAGTTAGGGAGCAAAAAAATCGACAATTTTGCCGATAGCAACGTCCATTAATTTCGGGTTAGAAAAGGCGTGATCTGCCCCTTCAATAGGGAACAGTTCAATCACATTATTATCGGCAAATTGCTGTGAAACGCTTAATGGCACCATTTCATCTTCTGTACCGTGTAAAATAAAAATTTGATCAGCAACTTCCAAATAATCATTTTGGAAAATATCGCCTCCAGCCAGTTCGTCAAAGAAGGCTTGGCTGATTTTCATTTGGCGGTCGAAGCCCCACAAAATTTCTTTACCTTTTGCTAGTTTCTGGCGTTCTTCCTCGCTCATTCGGCTCATCAATGAATGATGAATTTGTACTGCAGGAGCTCGCAAAGCAATTTTTTGGAACGGATTACCCTGTTCATTAATATATTTCAACGTTAAATATCCGCCAAAGCTCGTGCCGTAAGCATAGATATTTTTCGCATTCAGCGTGTTTTTGGCGTAATCGATCACAATTTGCAAATAGGTTTGGCATTCGGCAACGGAAAGCTTTTTGCGGGCATCGGCTCCGTGGCAAGGGAAATCAAAAGCGATCGCCGCATAGCCTTTATATTTTGAGCTTAAACGCTCGCCAAATTTGGTGTTTGATTTTAAATCTTTTGATGAACCAAAACCGTGCAAAATGAGCACCACATTTTCAATGTTATGAAGCTCTTTTTCATAAAAGAGCTTACAACGAATGCTAAAACCTTGTTCGTTAATATCAAAGAGCTTTTCCATATTTATTTAATCTTATACAGCTTGTTTGAAATCATTTTAGCACTTTTCTCTTACAAGCGGTCGGAACTCTCTAATTTTTTGCAAATTTTCAGCAAAATTTAACCGCTTGCTACTAGCGAAAAATTGAACATATTTATAGAATACAGCCTTCATTTTTAAAAGGAGAAAACAAAAAGTGTTGCAACTTATTTTTGCTATTTTATGTAGTGTTACGGTAGGGGTATTAATTAAATACGCTCGCCAAAAAGGCATTCGAATCGATCAAAGCATTGCAGTAAACTATATCGTAACAACGACAATGACGTTTCTATTGCTTAAGCCCGATTTTCAAGGGCAATCTATCACTGAAATTATGGCAACCAATCCGTCTGCCTATATTTTTGTAATTTTAAGCATCACATTGCCAACTATTTTCTTAGTGCAAGCAAAAGCATTGGAATTTGCAGGGATTATCCGCACTGATGCGGCACAGCGTTTATCATTATTCCTACCGATTTTGGCGGCGTTCACCATTTTTGGCGAACAAGTTACCAATAATAAATTAATGGCTCTGTTATTAGCTTTTGTTGCATTAGGCTGCTTACTGTGGAAAGGTAATCAAGGAATGGAAAAAGGCGGCAAAATTGCGATTATCAGCCTTTTCCTTGTTTGGGTAGGTTATGGCGTAAATGATATTTTATTCAAACAGATCGCCAAATCCGGCTCGGCATTCCCCGTTACTCTAGCCATTGCCTTTATTGGAGCGGGTTGTTTTATGTTTATCTACTTACTGCTAAAACGCACTCAATGGCACGTTCCAAGCGTGTTAGTCGGTTTACTGTTAGGTGTGTTGAATTTCGGCAATATTTTATTCTACATTCAAGCCCACCAAGCGATGAAAGACGACCCAACCTTAGTTTTCACCGGGATGAACTTAGGTATTATCTGTTTAGGCACATTCGTGGGAGCATTTTTCTTTAAAGAGAAAATCCATAAAGTGAACTATTTAGGCGTAGCGATTGCGATTGTGGCGATTATTTGTTTATTTTATTGGCGATAATTTTTACCAATAATAATTAATATAATTCAGGCATCACTCTCTTTTAATGTATATAATTTGATAAAAGAGAGTGATCTTATTAAGATTAACTAACAAAATAGTTATATAAGCGAGATAAAAATGGAAATACATATTCAAGCGACACAGTTTAGACAAGAAATTTTGCTTTATCAAAAAACTGGAAATTATGAAAAAGCTCTTGATATTGCTAAACAGGCTTTGCTGCTTGGCTATGACACTGATTTTTTCTTATCGGCAGCATCAACTATGTGTATTAAACTTGAGCGCTGGCAAGATGCTGTTAGCTATGCACTACAAGCAGTTGAACTTGAACCAAGCGAGATCAATAATTTTGATGTGCTATCCCACGCCTATGGTGCTCTTTTCGATTGGAAAAATGCAGCCCCTTATGGTAGAGCAGCTTTAGAACTAAGACACGCTCAACATAAAGTAAATAATCCGATTTTACCTGCCTTACCTGCAATTCAATCTGATATAGAGAAAAAGAAAAAAATTATTAGCTTCTCTCTATTTGGTGCAAGTTCTGCATATATCGAAACCGCAGTTTTAAATGTACAACTAGTTAATGAAGTTTATCCTAATTGGATCTGTCGTTTTTATGTAGATGAAACAGTACCTGAAGAAGCAATTCAACGATTAACAAGTCCTCATAGTGAAATTATTTATGTGCAAGGTGAAGAAAAATCTTTGTCTAAAACAATGTGGCGTTTTTTGGCAATGGACGATGAGAGTGTAGGTTATATTATATTTAGAGATGCAGATTCCGTTATCTCTAAAAGGGAGGCGACGACTGTTGCAGAATGGATTGCAAGCGGTTGCCGTTTTCATACGATTCGAGATTCAGGCTCTCATACAGAATTAATTTTAGCTGGGCTCTGGGGAGCCATTGCCGGTAGTATTCCGAATGTAACAGAGAAAATGTATGACTATGTTAGAAAGTATGGTGATACAAGTCGATTTACCGATCAGTATTTTTTAAGAGAAAAAGTTTGGGGCTATGTACAGCAAGATCTATATGCAAGTGATAGGATTTTTGGATTTATGAATGCAAATCCTATTTCAGAGGTAGGTTTTGATTTTAGCTTAACTCATATTGGCTGTAATGAAGGTGGCTCTATTTTCCGTGCAGCAACTCCAAAACTTAAAAAAGGCAATAAAGTGGTTTGGAAGTTACATTCTAGCATTGTTATTTCTCATACTTTTGATTCATCACCTCAGATTCAAGATGAAAGGCTTATTTGTCAGTATGAAGTGATTGCTGAAGATGGCTATATAGAAGGATTTATTCCTAAACGTTATGCAAATGGGATAAATACCGGGTTGAGCCGTATTGAATTAATATATGGATAATTTTCGGGTATTTTTTGTCATAGCATAAAGAATAATTTGCTAATTGATTAGACATTTATAGCCCCGATTTCAATTTAGAGAATAAAAATGAAACTAAATATTTTATCTACAATGATTGCTGTAATGGCATTAACTACCCGGTCTTTTGCGACAATGCCTGAAAAACCTGTAGAAGAGCCTATTCCTTTCTTTAACAAAACCGACTCAGGTTACGATTTAACGTTTAACGATCAAAAGGCTCGTTCTGTTGAAGCAGAAGTAAATGGTGAGAAAATCCAATTCCGCTCTTTTGAGCGAATTGTTTATGTAAACAATCCTGTTGATCCTGAATATCAAACACTCAATTTTTATGTGCCCGAAGCTTATTATAATGAAGGTGAGATCAATGGTTATAAAATGAATACTGCACCGATTTTCTTACCAAATTCGATAGGTGGTTATATGCCGGCAAAAGCCGCAAGCTATGATAAAAAAGGGCGTAATGATTCTCCAAGTGCGATTTTGGTAGCTCTTTCAAAAGGCTATGTGGTGGCAAGTGTTGGAGCTCGTGGGCGTACGTTACAAAAAGACGGAAAATTTATTGGCAAAGCTCCGGCTGCCATTATTGATTTAAAATCAGCAGTGCGATATTTACACGCTAATGATGAAAAAATGCCGGGTGATGCCAATAAAATTATCGCAAACGGTACCAGTGCGGGAGGGGCGTTATCTGCCTTGTTAGGGGCTTCAGCCGATCATTTTGATTATGAGCCTTATTTCAATGAAATTGGAGCATTAAAAGCGAGTGATAAAATCTTTGCTGTTTCGGCTTATGCACCTATTACTAATCTTGAAAATGCAGATATAGCGTATGAGTGGCAATTTAACGGTGTAAACGAATTTAGCCGTATTGATATGAGTAAATTAAATTCAGCGGAATTTAATGACCGCTCAAAACCTAAGCCGAAACTTGAAGGTACATTGAGTGAGGCAGAAATTAAGGTATCTAATGAGCTTGCTGAGCGTTTTCCCATTTATCTAAATAGTTTGCACCTACAAGATGAAAACGGAAATGCCTTAATGCTTGATCCAAAAGGCAATGGTTCTTTTAAAGATTATTTAGCAAATGTGATTAAAGATTCCGCCAATAAAGCCTATAGTCAATTAACGGAAAATAGTGAGGGACAAAAACTCTTTCAAGAAATTAGCTGGTTATCTTTTGAAAAGGGTAAAATCAGCAATGTAGATTGGTTCGGTTATGTGTTTTCAGATAAACGAATGAAATCACCACCTGCATTTGATGCGTTGAATGCGACTTCTGGAGAAAATAATTTATTTGGTACATATACGGAAAACAATCGCCATTTCACGCTTTATAGTGCAGAACGTTCATCAAATCAGAGCATCAACTTAGCCGATCCGCAAATGGTGAAAAGAATGAACCCAATGTATTATTTGGATAATCCAAATGCGGCAGAGCATTGGCGAATTCGAGTGGGTACGGCGGATCGTGATACCTCTCTCGCCATTTCAGCTATTCTAGCGATTAAACTACAAATGGCAGGTAAAAACGTGAACTATGAAACCCCGTGGGGTATGCCACATTCAGGCGATTATGACTTAGAAGAGCTATTCCAATGGGTTGATGAAATCGTCAAAGGCAAACCATAAAAAATAGAGTAGAATAAGCAGATCGAAAGATCTGCTTTTTTATAGATTGAAGATTATGCAAGTTAAAAAATTTAGTCAAAAATATGTAAATTGGGTATTAAGATTAGGGCGATTAAGAGCCTCTTTACTCGGTTTTTTTGTGGTCGCCGTTTCCGCAATTTTAATTCAAAGTGGATTAACCTATCTATTTATAGGCAGAGTAGTTGTAGTGGATATCTTACGTTCCATCGCATTTGGCTTAATTTCTGCCCCTTTTGTACTCTACTTTTTTACACTTTTAGTCGAAAAGTTGGAGCGTTCTCGTTTACGCTTAGAAAAAGCAGTAAAAGATCTGGAAGAGCTTCGAGAGCAAGATGCTTATCTCCACGCTAAATTAGAGAAAAACAACCGTGATAAAACGATCTTAATGGCAACTATTAGCCACGAATTACGCACGCCGCTGAATGGAATTATTGGCTTAAGCCAAATTTTGCTTGATGAACAACAAAGCGAAAAGCAGCAAGAATATCTCAAAACCATCAATATGAGTGCAACGGCATTAGCACATATTTTTGGCGATATTATCGATTTAGAAAAAATTGACAGTAGCCGCATTGAGTTGTTTAGAAAAGAGGTTGAATTTGAGCAATTAATTCAAGATATCGCAAATTTCGGTAACTTTATGGCGGGTAATAAAAATATTGATTTTAAATTAAAATATCCATCGAATTTACCTAAATATATTTATACGGACTACGCCCGTCTAAGCCAAATTTTATGGAATTTAATCAGCAATGCCGTGAAATTTACCCCAACAAGCGGTCAAATTTTGTTGGAAATTTGCCAATTAGAGAAAGAGCAATTTAGTTTTAGTGTGGCGGATTCGGGGATTGGTATTCCTGAAAAAGAACAACGCAAAATTTTCGATATGTTCTACCAAGCTGAAAATTCGAAAGAGAAAAAAGCACAAGGGAGTGGCATTGGTCTATCGGTTTCAAAACGTATTGCAAAACTGATGGGCGGAGATTTAATGGTAAAAAGCCAAGAAAATCAAGGTTCAACCTTTACCCTAACCATTCACGCAGAAAGTACGGAAACCAAGCCTGAATTAGATATTCAAAAGCACGGGTTAAAGGTGCTTTTAGTTGAAGATATTGAGATGAATGTAGTGGTTGCTCAAGCAATGTTAGAAAAAGTGGGCTGCGAAGTTGATGTTGCAATGACAGGAGAAGAAGCATTTAAATGCTTTGAGCAAAATAGCTACGACTTAATTTTATTAGACATTCAATTGCCTGATACTACAGGTTTTGATATTGCACAAACATTAAGAAACCGTTATGAAAACGAGGAAATTGATTATTTACCGCTACTTATCGCTTTAACGGCGAATGTCATTCAAAATCAAAAAGATTATCAAGCACAAGGTATGGACGATGTACTTCGTAAGCCGTTATCTTTAGAAGCCTTGGTGAATTGTCTAAATCACTATTTTGATAATGACTTCTTGCAAAAAAATGAAGAAAAACAACCGCTTGTAGCTAATAATTCTGAAAATTTATCTTATAACATCACAATGCTCAATGAATTGGTTGAGGTAATGGGGAAAGCAAATGTTCTTAGCAATATGGATTTATTTGCTGAGTTAATGCCAGCTTATTTGGAAAATTTACAGCGTTATTTAACTGATTGGCAAATCACAAATTCTGCCGAAAGCCGTAAATTAACGGCGGACGAAGCTCACAAAATCAAAGGAGCATTGGCATCGGTTGGGTTACATCAACTACAACAAATTGCTCAACTTGCCCAGTCTGATAATGGCGAGCAGTGGGAGCAAAATATTGAGAAATGGGCAGAAATCATTAGTTCAAAATGGCAGACTGATTTACAATTAGCTAAGGAATACGTAGAGACGCACTGAGTGCGTCCTACGCTACCATTTCTTTATTTTCGGCTTCACAAATTCAATGCCTTTATCTTGATAGGCTATTCCTTCTAATGCCAGCAGAAAACGTTTATTTGGTAAGCCACCACCAAACCCTGTCAATGTTTGATTTTTACCTAACACCCGATGACAAGGCACTAAAATCGAAATTGGGTTTCGCCCAACCGCTCCGCCTACCGCACGCATAGCACTTGGTTTGCCTAATTTTTTGGCAATTTCACCGTAGGTTGTGGTTTCGCCGTAAGGAATTTCACGCAAAATTTTCCAAACAGACTGTTGAAATTCCGTACCTTGTGGAGCAAGAAAATCTAACTGCTGAAAGGGGATTTTTTCCCCTGCGAAATAGCGGTCTAAAATCTCTTTTGTTTTGCAAAAAATTTCTAAAATTGAACCGCTTGTAGAGCTTGCTTTGGTAAATGGTTCAACAGAAGTTGTGCGTTGCTCTTGTTCAAATTCAATATAAATTAACCCTTCGTTTTGGGCGAGTAAAAGTAATCTACCTACTGGGCTTTGGTAATAATCGTAGTAAATTTGAGATTTCATTTTAAATTCAATAAAAAAGAGGTGTAATTTAGTTTACACCTCTTTTAACATTAATTCATTAAATTAGAATTTATAGTTTACGTTTAAACCGTAAAGGTTTGCACGTGATTTAACATTAAATACTGCACTGCCCTCTTTAAAGGTATTTTTTGAACCTCTAAGGTGAGCATAGCCTAAATCTGCAGAAAGATTTGGTGTAAAACGGTAAGTTGCACCAAGTGTGTACCAAGCACGATCTGTATCAGGAATAGAAATAGACGGACTTCTTACACTTGCAGTCTCATCATAAGCGATACCTGTACGTAAGGTTAATGCTTCGTTTACATCATAAGAGAAACCTAACGCAACACGCGAAGAGTCATTATAATTTTCTTCTTTATGAAGAAGTACATTACCTGATTCACCATAAGCGGTTAAGGCTTTGAATTTTTCCCATTCTGTACGTTTGTAGCTATATTGCATTGCTAATTTGTCGGTTAATTTGTGATAACCTGAAATTTCCCAATAAGCTGGAAGATGTAATGTTAAACGTCCAGGAATTTCTTGACCACCAGTAGCTTGGCTAATAGGGGATTGTGCAGCAATGGCTGGTATTGCTAATAATCCATTAAATGCTGTTGGGAATGCGTTTGAGTAATGCCCTTTAAATTTCACGTTTACCGCTGAGTGATAAGCAATACCTAAACGGTTTCTTTCATTAATTTCATACATTAAACCAGCATTCCAGCCTAAACTCCATTCATCGCCGTGTACACGAGAAACTTCTGTACCATTTTGCATTTGTGCAAGAGTTTTTGCAGCATTCGCAGCTAAAGGTTCTAAACGAGAACCTAAAATTTTACCACCAACACCTAAATGACGGATAAATTCTGCTTTAGAATAAATAACATTTAAGCCTGCACCAGCACTAAATCCGTAGCCTAAATTGTATGCACCACTTAAATTAAAATTGATTGCTTGTAGTTGAGTATTACCACCATAAACACCTGCAGCATAGTCAGGAGCAAAGCGAGATTTTAAACCGTAGTTTACATTCACTCCACCACCAATAGCAAAACGGTCATTGATTGGGGAAACGATGTATAAATTTGGTACTACAGCTGTAGGAATAATATTTTTTTGTGAAGCCTTGAATACGCCACCAAGTGTGCCATCAACATCAACATCAGCATTTACAACAATTCCACCTGCAGAAATTTCGGTTTGTTTGAATAATGTCATTAAGGCAGGGTTGGTTGCAACTACAGAAGCATTATCCGCTACAGCCGCATCACCTGCGTAAGCTCTACCTAAACCGGATGTTGAAACTTCAGCTAATTGGAATGCTGCTGCGTGAGCAGTGCCTGCTGAACAAAGTGTAACTAATGATGCAAGTAATGTTTTTGAAAAAATTTTCATAATAAGTCTCTTAAATAATATGAAAAATAGTTAATTTTAATAATAAATTACGATTGTTAAAAATATAACGGACTGATTTTAGAGAGCAAGACGTATGCTATCAATCAATTTTTGCAAAATTTCAACTGTTCCGATCAGTTAAATGTGAGTAGTAATGAAATTATATTGTTTATAAATAAGTTTATTTTTTGGTATTTTGGGCTATTTTTTCGTATAATAGACCCATTATTTTTACGTTTTTTTAATATATAAAACCTTTCACACCGATTAGTGCTTAAATGATTGACTAAATTGGTGGGTTATATCAAAATTTACACATTGCTCCAGAGGTTTTCTGGATAAAATTACGAGGATATTTTATGAAACTTACCTCAAAAGGGCGTTATGCAGTAACAGCTATTATAGATATTGCTTTACACGGTAAATCAGAGCCGGTGAGTTTAGCTGATATTTCAGACCGCCAAGCAATTTCGCTTTCATACTTAGAGCAACTTTTTGCTCAACTTCGCCGTGATGGTATTGTGCAGAGCGTTCGAGGTCCGGGTGGTGGTTATCAATTAGGTAAAAAACCGGAAGAAATTAGCGTAGGAATGATTATTTCTGCGGTTAATGAAAATATTGACGTTACTAAATGTAAGGGTAGCGGTAACTGCCGTAAAGATTCTCAATGTTTAACGCATTCTTTGTGGGAGCGATTAGAAGATCAAATTGAGCAGTTCTTAGGGACAATTTCAGTGGCGGATTTAGCCGAGGAACACGCTGATCACGATTGTGAAAAAGAACATTGTCACGAACATCCTCATCATCACTAATTGCAAAATTTTTAATAAAAACAACCGCTTGTGAGTTGTTTTAACTAGGAGTAACAATGAAATTACCAATTTATTTGGACTATGCAGCAACCACGCCAATGGACGAACGTGTTGCGAAAAAAATGATGGAATATATGACCAAAGACGGTATCTTTGGTAACCCGGCTTCTCGCTCTCACAAATTCGGTTGGGAAGCAGAAGAAGCGGTTGATGTAGCTCGTAACCAAATTGCTGACTTAATCGGTGCAGACAGCCGTGAAATCGTTTTCACTTCTGGTGCAACTGAGTCCGACAACCTTGCAATTAAAGGTGCTGCACACTTCTATCAAACAAAAGGTAAACACATCATCACAGTTAAAACTGAACACAAAGCGGTATTAGATACTTGCCGTCAGTTAGAGCGAGAAGGTTTTGAAGTAACTTATTTAGATCCTGAAGAAGATGGTTTATTAGATTTAGCAAAATTTGAAGCTGCAATTCGTCCGGATACCATTTTAGTGTCAGTAATGCACGTAAATAACGAAATGGGCGTAATTCAACCAATTAAAGAGATCGGTGCAATCTGCCGTGCGAAAAAAATCATTTTCCACGTAGATGCAACACAGTCTGTTGGTAAAATTGAAGTGAATGTACAAGACTTAAATGTTGATTTAATGTCTTTCTCAAGCCACAAATTATACGGACCAAAAGGTATCGGCGGTTTATATGTTTGCCGTAAACCACGTGTTCGCTTAGAAGCGATCATTCACGGTGGTGGGCACGAGCGTGGTATGCGTTCAGGCACATTACCTGTTCACCAAATCGTAGGTATGGGCGAAGCATACCGTATTGCGAAAGAGGAAATGGCAAGCGAAATGGCTCGTTTAACCGTATTGCGTGATCGCTTATACAACGGCTTCAAAGATATCGAAGAAGTGTATGTAAACGGCTCAATGGAAGAAGGTAAACGCGTAGGTTCAAACTTAAACATCAGCTTTAACTTTGTTGAAGGTGAGTCATTAATGATGTCATTACGTGATATCGCAGTATCATCAGGTTCAGCTTGTACTTCTGCAAGTTTAGAGCCTTCTTATGTGTTACGTGCCATCGGTCGTGATGATGAGTTAGCTCACAGCTCAATTCGTTTCACATTAGGTCGTTGGACAACGGAAGAAGAGATCGATCACACTATCGAAATCGTGAAAAAAGCGATTGTGAAATTACGTGAACTTTCTCCACTTTGGGAAATGTTTAAAGACGGTGTGGATCTAAGCAAAATCGAATGGAACCATCATTAATTAATAAATTAAATTGGAAGGAATACAAAAATGGCATATAGCGAGAAAGTAATCGATCATTACGAAAATCCACGTAATGTGGGTACATTTGATAAAGAAGCATCAGATGTAGGTACAGGTATGGTAGGTGCACCTGCGTGTGGTGATATTTTACGTTTACAAATTAAAGTAAACGAGCAAGGTATCATTGAAGATGCACGTTTTAAAGCGTACGGTTGCGGTTCTGCAATCGCATCAAGCTCGTTAATTACCGAGTGGGTAAAAGGTAAATCTTTAGATGAAGCAGGTGCAATTAAAAACAGCGACATCGCAGAAGAGCTAGAATTACCACCGGTAAAAGTTCACTGCTCAATTCTTGCAGAAGATGCGATTAAAGCAGCGATCGCAGACTATAAAGAAAAACAAGCGAAGTAATATGATACAATAAATGCAAGCGGTCGATTTTTGCAAAAAATTTGCAAAATTTTACCGCTTGCATTTGCTATTTCTATCTTGATTTAATCCATTCACATAAGGACACCTATGAGTATTACCTTAACAGAAGCCGCCGCAAACCGAGTTCGTACATTCTTAGAAAACAGAGGCAAAGGTATAGGCTTAAGGCTTGGCGTAAAAACGTCGGGTTGTTCGGGCTTAGCCTATGTACTGGAATTTGTTGATGTATTAAATGAAGACGATAACGTATTTGAGCAACACGGGGTAAAAGTGATTGTGGACGAAAAAAGCCTCACTTACCTTAACGGCACGCAATTAGACTTTGTAAAAGAAGGCTTAAACGAAGGCTTTAAATATACCAACCCAAATGTAAAAAATGAATGTGGTTGTGGCGAAAGCTTTAGTGTGTAAGGAGAACAAATGAGTAACCCATTTACACTTTTTGATCTGCCTGTTCAATTCCAACTTGATAACGCCCAGCTTTCGGAGCGTTATCTTGCTTTACAAAAACAGCTTCATCCGGATAATTTTGCCAGCCGTTCTAGTGCAGAACAACTTGAAGCAGTACAAAAATCGGCAGATGTGAATGATGCACTAAATGTTCTTAAAGATCCGATTTTACGAGCAGAATCTATCATTGAAATCTATACAGGTGAAGCTAAAAATCTCGAAGAAAAAAGTATGCGAGATGTGGATTTCTTAATGCAACAGCTTGAATGGCACGAAAAACTCGAAACCATTGAACATCGTAAAGATGAAACTGAATTAATCGCTTTTTTAAAACAGATTAAAACAGAACAAAAAACAGTACTTCAACAGCTTGAAACGGAATTAAATGCAGAACAATGGCAAAAAGCCAATGCCCTAACCGATAAATTACGCTATTTCAAAAAATTGATTATTCAAATTGAGAAAGTAGAAGAAAAGTTGTTTGAAATGTAAATATAAGCGGTCTAATTTTATTAGGATTTTGCAAATGAAAAGTTTAGAAGAATTATTAGATAAACAATCCGCTTGGCTAATTTTAAGAGACTGGTTTGCCCAAGCTAAAAACCATTACCAGATTTTGGTAAGTTATCCTGAAGATGCCGGTTCAGCATTAGTCGGAATGCAGCTTTCCACTCGCTCCCCACTTGGAGCAATGCTTTATGAAACAGGTGGTGTTTTAATTGATCACGGTTGGTTACGCATTTTAGGCTCGGGCAATGAAAAATTACCGCGAGGTTTATTTGATTGGAACTTCGGTAAAACTTTTAAACAATCTGGCGAGCAACCAAGCCATTTGCTGATTGCGGATGATGCGATTGGTGGTTATTTTGCCATTAATGCAGGTGGAATTGGGGATGATATCGGCAAAGTGTATTACCATCACCCGAAAACGCATAAATGGGAAAATTTAAATTTCGGCTATTCTGAATTTTTAGGCTGGGCGTTAGCGGGCGATTTAAATGCTTTTTACAAGGCATTTCGCTGGGAAAATTGGCAAGCCGATGTGGAAAAATTGCAAGGTCATCAAATTTTAGATTTAAACAGCAAAATTGCGGTGCCGATTGAACGCCACTACCAAAGCATCTTTGCCCCTGAAAATATGGGTTATTCGGTGGCTTAGTTTTAACTCTCTCCCACAAGGGGAGAGAGTAATAGAATTTAGAGAGATAAAAATATAATGGCATTATTACAAATTTCTGAACCGGGTCAAACCGCTGCACCACATCAACATAGATTAGCAGTAGGAATTGATTTAGGCACAACAAATTCATTGGTTGCGACAGTTCGTAGTGGACAAGTGCAAGTGCTGTTAGATGAACAAGAAAGAGCATTAGTGCCATCGGTTGTGCATTACAGCGAAACTGAAAAAACAGTCGGTGTTGAGGCTTTTGCAAAAGCAGCACTTGATCCACAAAATACGGTTATTTCCGCCAAGCGTTTAATTGGGCGTTCGCTTGCTGATGTTGAGCAACGTTATACTAATTTACCTTATCAATTTAATGCGAGCGAAAATGGCTTGCCGCTCATTCAAACTGCACAAGGCAACAAAAGCCCGATTGAAGTTTCAGCAGATATTTTAAGCCACTTAGCACAATTCGCAGAAAAACGTTTAGGCGGAGAATTATCGGGTGTAGTCATTACTGTTCCTGCTTATTTTGATGATGCTCAACGCCAAAGCACTAAAGATGCGGCTCGCCTTGCAGGTTTGAATGTATTACGTTTATTAAATGAACCAACGGCGGCGGCAATTGCTTATGGATTAGATAGCGGGCAAGAAGGCGTGATTGCCGTTTATGATTTAGGTGGCGGTACTTTCGATTTATCTATTTTACGTTTACGCAAAGGCGTATTTGAAGTACTGGCAACTGCAGGTGATACCGCACTCGGTGGTGATGATTTCGACCATTTATTAGCTGATTGGATTTCCGAACAAGCTAATTATAAACCCCAAACTGCAAGCGAACAGCGTGAATTATTAACCTTAGCGACTCAAGCAAAAGTTGCTCTTTCACAAGCGGTCGAATTTGAGGTGAAATTTGCAAATTGGATAGGCACAGTCAGCCGTTTGCAATTTAATGAGCTAATTCAACCGCTTGTAAAACGCTCATTAATGACTTGTCGCCGAGCATTGAAAGATGCTGGTGTAGAAGCTGATGAAGTATTGCAAGTAGTGATGGTTGGCGGTTCAACCCGAGTGCCTTTTGTGCGTGAAAGCGTGGGCGAATTTTTTGGTAAACCTCCTTTAACTTCTATCGACCCGGACAAAGTTGTGGCAATTGGTGCAGCAGTGCAAGCGGATATTTTAGTTGGCAATAAACCAGATGCTGATATGCTATTGCTAGATGTTGTACCGTTATCGCTTGGCATTGAAACAATGGGCGGCTTGGTAGAGAAAATTATTCCACGCAATACCACTATTCCTGTCGCAAGAGCCCAAGAGTTTACTACAGCGAAAGATGGTCAAACTGCAATGACTATCCACGTGCTACAAGGCGAGCGTGAGTTGGTGGAAGATTGCCGTTCGTTAGGTAAGATTTCATTACGTGGAATTCCACCAATGGCAGCCGGTGTGGCACAAGTTCGCGTAACTTATCAAGTGGATGCAGACGGTTTATTGAATGTAACGGCAATGGAAAAATCGACGAAGGTTCAAGCATCTATTCAAATTAAACCATCTTACGGCTTAACTGATGAAGAAGTTACTCAGATGATTAAATCTTCTATGACAAATGCGAAAGAAGATATGGAAGCCCGTCAGCTTGTTGAACAAAGGGTAGAAGCAGACCGTGTGATTGATAGTGTCGTAGTGGCATTGAAAGAAGACGGTTCGGAAGTGCTAAGCATTGAAGAATTTAAAGCGATTGAAGCAGAATTAGCTCGTTTAATTGAGTTAAAATCAGGTACAGATCGCCTAGCAATTCAACAAGGAATTAAAGATTTAGAGTTAGCTACGCAAGAATTTGCCGCACGTCGTATGAATCTATCTATTCAAAAAGCGTTGGCAGGGAAAAAGATGGACGATCTTGCATAAGGAGCTTTTATGTCTAATTATGTAAAAACCGAACTCTCAGAGCAGTTTAGAATTGTTGCGGTGGAATTTGATTTAGAAGATAACCGTATTTTTGAATTGGGCGAGCGGATTAATGCTGAATATGAAGTCGCTTATATGAACGGCTATAATTGGGCGGCATTTTTAAGAGCTTATCTTAGTATTTATCGACCAAGCCTATTAGAGTTATTAGAGGAAGATCCGGAAGCCGAATGTTATTATGTAACTTATCCGCTTTCGGAGAAAAGCAAAGAAAAAGCGAGAGAATTGAAAAATATTATCGTCTATTTGGTTGAAAATGAAGACGAAATTTTAAACTTCATTGGTGAGCATATAGATAATATTGAATGGGATTAATTAAAGGAAAATTAAGATGCCAAAAATTGTATTTCTTCCACACGAAGAGTTCTGCCCAGAAGGTATGGTTGTTGAAGCTAAAGCTGGGGATAATTTATTAGAAGTTGCACACGATGCCGGTGTTGAAATTCATCACGCTTGCGACTGTTCTTGTGCTTGTACCACTTGCCACGTTGTGATTCGTGAGGGTTTTGACTCGTTAAACGACACGACAGACCAAGAAGAAGATATGTTAGACAAAGCTTGGGGATTGGAAATGGATAGCCGCTTAAGTTGTCAATGCATTGTGGGCGAAGAAGACTTAGTTGTTGAAATTCCAAAATATAACTTAAATCACGCAAATGAGGCAGCACACTAATGAAATGGACAGATACCCGAATGATTGCAGAAAATCTGTATGATATGAATCCGGATTTAGATCCAACTACGGTACGTTTTACCGATATGCACAAATGGATCTGCGAAATGGAAGATTTTGATGATGATCCGGAAGCATCAAACGAACATATTCTTGAAGCAATTTTAACGATTTGGTTAGAAGAGTACGAGTAAATAATTCATTCCCTCTTTATATTTTAAAGAGGGATTTTATTTTTAAATTGTCTTTGACGATAAATAGAAGGTTAAATAATGAATACATCACAGCACACAGCATTTAACTTTTGCTGTGATTACTAGCACAATTGGACGTTCTGAATTAGAAGAAGCTATAGTAAGTGTGAGAAATCAAACTTATCCTGTAAAACATTATATATTTATTGATGGCAAAGATTATTGGCAAGCATCTGAAAAAATTATCGCAAAATATCCTGATGTAATCCCGATCTATTTACCTATTAATACGGGTAAAGGTGGTTGGTATAATAGCCGAATAAATGCTATTGCTCCTTTTATTGTTGAAGAAGATATAATCTGTTTTCTTGATGATGATAATTTTTATGAATCTAATCATATTGAAACTTTAGCAGATGCTTTTCAAAGCTCTTCATCAGACTGGGTTTATAGCTTCAGAAATATGGTAAGAATGGATGGTTCTTTTCTCTGTAAAGATACTGTAGATAGCATCGGTTTTTATGGATGTGAACATCCTGAGTTTGCTCATTTTGAATTTGAAGAATTAAGTTTTCCGATTAAATTAGCATTTGAGCCTTTTGTCGATATCAATTGTTATGCTTTTCGCCGTAAAGTAGCTCAAAACTTAGCTACGACTTGGAATATTCAAGGATTTGGTAATGATAGAGTAGTATTTAATACTTTAAAAAAAGAACTAAATTTGAAATCAGTTGGTACCGAGAATTTTACAGTGAATTATAGAATGAATCCTAAAACATTCGGTCTTGGGAAAATTTGGGAAGTCTTTTCTAGTGTCTATTTTACAGAAGATAAGATAGAAGAAGCCTTTTATATTGCACTAAAATCAATAATAGGAAGTGGGGATAAATTAATTCGCCCCTAACTCTGGAAAGAAGCAGCAATATTGATGCCTAAAAAGAATCAAAGTTTTCCTATGCAATGTAAATCATATCTGGCTAATATCTATTAGGACCTAAGAAAATAAGATCATTTTTTATATTTTACTTTTTTCACAGCATAAATCCTACGCTTATTTAACTCTTCTCGAATAGCTTGTTTTTCAAAGCCCTCTTGAATAACTTGTTGAACATCTACTTCCATTGCCGCGTGATAATAACTTTTTGCCAGTTCGGCTTGTGGGTAATCTCGGTTTTCAAAGCCTAATCGCCCTTTTGCGTCAGCCTCACAAGCGAGCAGAAAATCAAAAAATCGTTTTGGTTTTCGCCAAACGTCTAAAGCATTAAAGAGTTTAATAACGGTTTCAGGACGGAGTTCTGCCATTTTGTGGCAATGGGTATGGTATTCGGTTACTAAAAGAGCAAAATCTTTAACCTCTGTTGGAATTTTGAGTCGATTGGCTAAATTTCGAGTGGGTTGAATGCCTTTTACCTCGTGTCCGTAATGATGCGGGAGAATATCTGAAGAGGTTAGCCCTTTTCCTAAGTCGTGGCATAGGGCAGAGAAGAGTAAAGCGGTCGGATTTTCCGCATTTTTTGCAAATCGCTTAGCCTGTTCTAATACCATTAACGTATGTATGCCAGAATCAATTTCTGGGTGATGTTGAGGTGGTTGCGGTACGCCAAAGAGTTTATCGACTTCTGGAAAAAGCACTTTTAACGCACCTACTTGGCGTAAAACCTCGAAATAAACTTGGGGGTTTGCTTCGACAAAGGCTTTCTCTGTCTCAAGCCATATCCGCTCAGCGGTAAGGTTTTCTAGCTCACCGCTACCGGAGAGTTCTTGCATTAGGGCTAAGGTTTCATCAGCGATGGTAAAGCCAAAAGTGTGAAAACGAGCAGCAAAGCGGGCAACACGTAATACACGTAGAGGATCTTCACTAAAAGCAGGGGAGATATGGCGTAAAATTCTGTTTTCTAAGTCTTGAACACCGCCATAAGGGTCAAAAATCTTGCCTGTTTCATCTTGTGCAATGGCATTAATGGTTAAATCTCGGCGGATTAAGTCTTGTTCAAGGGTAACAGTTGGCGAGAAATCACAGATGAAACCATTGTAGCCTTTGCCTTGCTTGCGTTCTTGGCGGGCTAAAGCATACTCTTCTTTAGTTTCAGGGTGGAGGAAAACAGGAAAATCAGCCCCCACTTGTTGAAAGCCTTGTGCTAATAATTGCTCTGAAGTTGCTCCCACCACTAAAAAATCTCGGTCTTTCACAGGTAAGCCGAGAAGCTGATCTCGCACCGCACCGCCAATTAAATAGATATCCATTTGCAAAACTCTCTAAAAATATGACCGCTTACATATCCGTTTTTTCTTTAAACTCGCATAAATCTTCAATAATGCACGAGCCACAACGAGGTTTACGGGCAACACAAGTGTAGCGACCGTGTAAAATCAACCAATGGTGAACATCTACTTTAAATTCATCGGGCACAACTTTAAGTAGCTTTTCTTCAACCTGTACCACATTTTTACCGGGAGCAAAATTGGTACGATTAGACACACGAAAAATATGTGTATCTACCGCAATGGTGGGGTGTCCGAAAGCGGTATTCATTACTACATTGGCGGTTTTTCTACCTACACCGGCAAGAGCTTCGAGAGCATCACGATCTTCCGGCACTTCACCGTTATGTTTTTCAATCAGATCTCGGCAGGTTTTGATGATATTTTCCGCTTTGCTGTTAAATAATCCGATCGTTTTAATATACTCTTTTAACCCATCTACACCTAAATCTAAAATTGCTTGTGGCGTATTGGCAACAGGAAATAATTTATCGGTTGCTTTGTTTACTCCTTTATCTGTTGCTTGTGCAGAAAGGATAACCGCAATCAATAATTCAAACGGATTACTGTAGTTCAGCTCCGTTGTCGGGTGCGGATTTTCGTTTCGTAAGCGAGTTAAAATTTCAACACGTTTTGCTTTATTCATTGTTAATTAAAAATTCCTTGTTCATAGAGCATTTTGGCAACCATGATAAATGACATTGTTACCAACATTGGGCGAATTAATTTTTTGCCTTTTGTCATTACCATTTTAGCACCGAGTGTACCGCCAATAAATTGCCCGACCATCATTATTAAACCGACTTTCCAGATAACAGCACCACCAATTGTAAAGAAAATAAGTGAGGCAAAGTTAGAGGTAAAGTTAATTACTTTTGCGTGAGCAACTGCTTTAGGAAGATTAAAGCCCAGCAATAAAATAAAGGCTAGTGTAATAAAAGATCCTGTTGCAGGACCAAACATACCATCATAGAAACCAAGTGCAACGGAAGCAGTAAACGCAAATGTAGTAAAGCTAATTCGTTGTTTGCGATCTTCATCGCCTACACTTGGGCTGACTAAAAAATAGATGCCGATAATCAAGATTAAAAATGGGAGTAACGTTTTCAGAAATTCGACATCAATACTTTGAACAAAAATAGTACCCACTGCCGAGCCAATAAATGTACATAAAATCAGTAGCCAAATTTGCTTTAAATTGACGGCTTTTTTGCGGATAAAATAAAATGAGGCAGAAAATGATCCACCACAGGCTTGTAATTTATTTGTACCTAAAGCCATTGCCGGTGGCAGCCCTGCCGCCATCAATGCCGGAATAGTGAGTAAACCACCGCCGCCGGCAATTGCATCAATAAAGCCGGCAAGTATAGCAACACCAAGTAAAATAGCTAAAATATCAATTCCAAGTTCCATTAATACACCACCATTTCATCACTGTGGACGGCAACCGAGCCAAATTCATAGCCCAGTAGCGATTCGATCTCTTTCGATTTTTTGCCTTTAATGCGAAGTAGTGCCTCACTGCTATAGCGAGCGATGCCGAGAGCAATTGCTTTCCCGTCTTGGTTGAAGATTTTGATCACCTCACCTCGAGTAAATTCGCCTTTGATTTCAGAAACGCCCACAGGCAGCAGTGATTTATGTGCGAGCAATGCTTGTTCTGCTCCCAGATCCACCACAATTTCCCCTACTTGTGGGGCGGCAAATAGCCAACGTTTTCTGCCTTCCAAGCGGTCAGATTGTACTAAAAATTTGCTACCGATGTTTTCACCATTGGCTAAATCCACCAACACATTTGGACGAGAGCCAGAAGCGATAATGGTTTCCACCCCCGAACGAGTGGCAATATCGGCTGCGGTAATCTTGGTACTCATTCCACCCGTGCCTAAGCCGGTTGAACTGCCGCCTGCAATTTGGCGGATTTCAGGGGTGATTTTTTCAACTACCGAGAGCAATTTTGCATCAGGGTTTGAACGAGGATCGGCACTGAATAAACCTTCTTGGTCGGTTAATAAATAGAGCTGATCCGCTTGTGCGAGAATTGCCACAAGAGCCGAGAGATTATCGTTATCGCCTACTTTAAATTCTTCAGTAGCGACCGCATCGTTTTCATTGATGACAGGGATAATTTTTTGAGCGAGTAGAGCATCAAGTGTATCACGAGCATTTAAAAAACGCTCACGATCGTCTAAATCTGCTCGAGTCAGTAGCATTTGCCCGATGTGAATATTGTAAATATCAAATAAATTTTCCCACACACGAATAAGCTGGCTTTGCCCAACTGCCGCAAGCATTTGCTTTGAGGCTAAGGTTTTCGGTAGTTCAGGATGCCCTAAGTAATCACGCCCTGCTGCAGCTGCACCAGAGGTTACAACAATGACCCGATGATTTTTATGAAGTTCGGCAATTTGCTTCACTAATTCCAGCATATAAGGGCGGCTTAAACTTTTTGTGCCGTGAGTGAGGGTACTCGTTCCAAATTTAATGACGATAGTTTTTGACATAACTGATTCACTTTATTTAAAAATTATACGAATAAAATTATCACTTTTAAGGTGTAAAATCACGCTTAATTTGATATAAAATCAAACCAAATTGCATAAAAGGATAGAAAATGAAAATTAGCGTAATTGTTGCCTGCACCCAAAATAAAGTCATTGGCAAAGATAACCAAATGCCGTGGCATTTACCTGTAGATTTGGCGTGGTTTCGCCAAAATACAGTAGGAAAACCAGTGATTATGGGGCGAAAAACCTATGAATCCATCGGCAGACTACTACCAAAACGCCCGAACATTATTCTTTCTCGTTCAGGTTTTGAGGTGGAAGGGGCTTATTCGGCAACATCATTGGAACAAGCGGTCGAATTAGCCAAAAGTTTTGCAAATAGCGATGAAATTATGATTATCGGTGGCGGAGAGTTATTTAAACAAGCCTTACCAACGGCAGATACGCTTTATTTAACCGAAATTCAGGCAGAAATTGAGGGCGATACCTTCTTCGAATTTGATGAAGAAAATTGGCAATTTGTGGAAGAAAAATGGTCAAAAATTGATGAAAATAACCCTTATCGTTGTCGTTTTATGGTGCTTAAACGTCGTTAATGGTGAATAAATAAGCAATCAAAAAGAAAAATATGAACGCAAACCTTTGCTATTTTTAGCCTTAGATACAAATAATCGCAGACATTTTAGAATATAGGTGTTTATTTTAATTTTAGGAGACTTCAATGAACTATGTTGAAATTTTAGGCTATGTTGCAATGGTATTAGTTGCTAGTTCGTTTTTATTAAAAGATGTAATTAAACTTCGTTTAGTCAATTCATTAGGTTGTGCCTGTTTTGTGGTTT
>NZ_JBXGGI010000006.1:0-3683 GCF_056854775.1 Mannheimia sp. | reverse complement strand
CCGTTAATTTTACCTTACCACGTTGCGATGGATCACGCTCGTGAATCGGCACTTGGTAAAAACAAAATTGGTACAACCGGGCGTGGTATCGGTCCGGCTTATGAAGACAAAGTTGCCCGTCGTGGTTTGCGTGTAAGTGATTTGTTTGATAAAGAACATTTCGCAGAAAAATTAAAGGATATTTTAGATTACTACAACTTCCAATTGGTGAACTATTACAAAGTAGAAGCGGTAGATTACCAAAAAACTTTAGATGATGTTTTTGCGATTGCCGATGTAATCACTGGAATGGTGGCAGACGTAACAACTTTACTCCACGAAGCTCGTAAAAATGGAGATAACATCTTATTTGAAGGTGCTCAGGGCACAATGTTAGATATCGACCACGGTACCTATCCGTTCGTAACCAGCTCAAATACTACCGCAGGTGGTGTTGCAACAGGTTCTGGCTACGGACCTCGTAACTTAGATTATGTGTTAGGAATCATCAAAGCCTACTGTACACGTGTAGGAAGTGGACCATTCACTACCGAATTATTTGATGAAGTAGGGGCAGAAATCGCTCGTAAAGGTAAAGAATTTGGTGCAGTAACAGGTCGCCCACGTCGCTGTGGTTGGTTTGATGCTGTGGCGGTTCGCCGTGCAGTACAAATTAACTCTATTTCTGGTTTTTGTATGACAAAACTTGACGTATTAGACGGTTTCAAAGAGTTAAAAATCTGTACAGCATATAAAATGCCAGACGGCAGAATTGTGGAATATGCACCACTTGCAGCAAAAGACTGGGAAGGTGTTGAACCAATTTACGAAACAATGCCGGGCTGGTCAGAAAACACCTTCCGTGTAACTAAACGTGAAGAGCTACCGCAAGCTGCATTAGATTACATCAAACGTATCGAAGAATTGGTCGGCGTACCGGTGGATATCCTCTCAACAGGTCCGGATCGTGTAGAAACGATGATTCTAAGAGATCCGTTTGCAGCATAATTTTTGTAATGCTTGAGCACTAAAACCATTTAGTTATAAAAAACTAAATGGTTTTTTTATAGGTGCTATCTGTGTAAAAAGTCATAAAAATAAACCGCTTGTGAATAAATAATTCACGATTACATTCATTACTACAACAATGATCGTATTCAAGTAAAACTAAAAGGACTCAGCCCTGTGGAATACAGAACTCAGTCCTTGAATTAAATCATTCTAACTTTGGGGAAGAGCATTATCCAACCTTTTTAAATTATGCTATACCAAATAAACTATATAATGTAATCACTAATATGGTTGCAAGAATTGGCATAAGGAAAGATGTTACCGCGATTTCCAGGTAGGAATCTTTATGAGTCATTCCAGTATTACTCAATAAGGTTAATACCGCACCGTTATGTGGCATAGTATCTAAACCGCCAGATGAAAGTGATGAAACACGGTGCATCGCATCTGGTGAAATTCCGAATTGTTGGGCAATTTGTAAGTATTTCTCACCAAGAGCTTCTAACGCAATACCCATACCGCCTGAAGCAGAACCTGTTGCACCTGCTAAGACATTAATCGCAATAGAAAGTGAAATTAATGGGCTACCTGGGATATTTAAGATCATTACAGTTAAATGTTCAAATCCCGGTGCCATACGAACTACGCTACCAAAACCTACTGCAGCTGCCGTATTGATAATTGCTCCTACTGCACCATTCGCACCTTTACCTATTGCAGGAATAAATTTATCGCGTTTGTTTAAGCTGAGCAATATAACTAATGCAATACCCGCTAGTAAGGCAATTACGATATTTTTAGGATCACTATTTTTTAAACCGATTAATTCTGGTACAAAGTTTAATACGACAATAACAGCAATTAATGGCAAAATGGCTAAAAGTGGATTCGGTAATTTTTCATCGGTTACTTTTTCTATTCCTTCTGTAGGTTCTACAAAAAATTCACCATTTGCTACGTATTTTTTACGACGCATTTCAAGGTAGGCAACACCGCCAAAGAATAAAAATGCGGTTGCAACAAGCCCCATGAATGGTGCAGCCATTGCATCGGTATGGAAATAGCGTGTTGGAATTAAGTTTTGAATCTGTGGTGAACCCGGTAAAGCTGTCATCGTGAAAGTAAATGCACCTAATGCGATAGTGCCAGGAATTAGACGACGAGTAATATTCGCTTCTTTAAATACTGCTAATGCTAGAGGATATACTGCAAATACAACTACGAATAAACTCACACCGCCATAAGTTAATAATGCACAGCCTAATACGATTGATGCAATCGCACTTTTGGTGCCTAATGCTTTAGTTAGCCAAGAGGCGATAGATTTAGCTCCTCCGCTCACATCCATTAAGTTACCAAAAATCGCACTTAGTAAGAAAGCAGGAAACCAAGCTTTCACAAAGCTGACCAGACCTGTCATATAGCTATCTAAATAGGCATCTAGTACGTCTAAATCTCCTGTAAAGGCAACCACAGCAGCACATAACGGTGCAATCCAAACGATTGAATAACCTCGGAATGCAAGATACATCAATAGTACTAAGCCGACAAAAATGCCAATTAAACTTAACATATAAATCTCCTAGAAATATAAGGGTGCGTATAAAAGCACCCTGATTAATAATGGTGCCTTTACATTAGCATGCACCCGTGAAATTTAAGGATTATTCCTCAATTTTGTTGATTAACGAGCGGTCCAACCGCCGTCCATAGTTAAAGTAGAACCGGAGATAGATGCAGCAGCATCAGAGCATAAGAATTTCACAAATTCACCTAGCTCTTGTGGCTCAATCATACGTTTCACCGCAGCGTTCGCTAACATAATCTTGCTAATAACTTCTTCTTCTGAAATGCCGTGGTTTTTCGCTTGGTCAGCAATTTGTTTGTCCACTAATGGAGTACGAACATAAGCAGGGCAAATAGAGTTTACGGTAATACCAAATTGACCACCTTCTAATGCCGCAGTTTTGGTTAAACCAGATAAACCGTGTTTAGCTGACACATAAGCAGATTTGTAGTCAGAAGCTACTAAGCCGTGGATTGAATTCAGATTAATAATACGTCCCCACTTATTCTCCTTCATATATTTCCAACTATATTTGGTAAGTAAGAATGGGGCAGTAAGCATTAGATTGATCATAAAATCCCATTTGTCTTCTGGGAAATCTTCAATCGCAGCAACATTTTGGATACCTGCAACATTCACTAAAATATCCACGCCGCCAAATTTTTCTGCAGCGAAATCAACAGCAGCTTTACAACCTTCACGTTTAGAAAGATCTGCTTGAATATAAACCGCACCTAAACGAGAGGAATGTTCTTTCAATGCTTCCTCATTTACATCAACCATCACGATATTTAAATCTTCGGTTGCAAGACTTTCACATACTGCCAAGCCAATACCACTTGCCGCGCCTGTTACTAAAGCTGTTCTTTTAGCCATAATAATTTTCCTTCTGTTTTTAGTTGTGATTAAATACGTTCAACAATCATTGCAATGCCTTGACCACCACCAATACATAATGTTGCTAAACCAAATTGTTTATCACGTGCATGCATTGCGTGTAATAAGGTAACTAAGATACGTGCACCACTCGCACCAATTGGGTGACCAAGTGCAACAGCACCACCATTCACATTTACTTTTTCAGGATCAAAACCTAATTCTTTGCCAACTGCTAAGAATTGTGCAG
>NZ_JBXGGI010000005.1:0-3501 GCF_056854775.1 Mannheimia sp. | reverse complement strand
TCTTTTTTCGGATAAAAAAGATCAGCCAAATATAACGCAACAAAGTTCCCCATCTTCTTCACTGGGCGATTATGACGTGAAGATGAAAAATGATCGCTTAAAGCAGAATATTGTGGGAGCTGATTATTACACTCTTGCCCTTTCGTGGTCGCCGGCATTTTGCCAAAAACAAAGACGCAATAATAACGGCAAAGTACCGCAACATCTGAAATATCAGTGTGATGGCTCACAGGAATTTGGTTGGGTGATTCACGGTTTATGGCCACAGAGTGGAAATGCCAGTCGGATTGAAGATCACCCTCGTTATTGTCAAGGCGATTTGCCAAAGGTAGAAGAAGAAACGATTAAAAAATATCTTCCGGAATCGCCGGGTGCAACACTTTTACAAGGTGAGTGGGAAAAGCACGGAGCTTGTGCATTCCATCAAGCTGATGCTTATTTTGCTAAACAGAAATCCCTCTTTAATGAACTTACATTGCCTGACGTTGATATGTCAAAATCTGAGCTATTTAAATGGGTGAGAGCGAATAATCCGCAGCTTAAGGGTGTTTATTTAGGTGGTGGAAAAGATGAGCTTTATATCTGCTATGATAAATCTTGGCAGCCAATGGATTGCCCTCGTTAATGTCTGATTTTCGCCAACTGAAAATGCAGGTTCAACGCCAGTTAAAGCGTGATTTAGAGCGTGCAAATAGTTACTTCAACAAAACTTTTACCCCACCAACTGTGAATTATAACGTGCGTGGGGTAAAAGCAGGTGTTGCTTATTTGGAACGCAATGAGGTGAGATTCAACCCTGTGTTGTTACAAGAAAATGAGCAGGCGTTTATAAGCCAAGTTGTGCCGCACGAGCTTGCTCATATTTTGGTTTATCAACACTTTGGGCGGGTTCAATCACACGGCAAAGAGTGGAAAATGATGATGGAAACCGTACTCGGCGTGCCAGCAGAAATTTATCACTGTTTTAGCACACAAAGCGTTCAACGACAATTTACCTACCAATGCAGTTGTCAAACCCATCAACTTTCTCTTCGCCGACACAATGCAGTAATGCGTGATAAACGAAGTTATATTTGCCGTCTGTGTAAAGCTCCGCTTCACTTTGTGGAGTGAACGTTAAAATAATGTTGCAATTTAGCTAGACATTCTTTTTTTACTCCCTACAATGCACCTTAGTTTCAATTTTTAATTTAGTTAATTTTCGGAGCATTTTATGGAAACTATCATCATTGTCGGCGGTGGGGCAGGTGGCTTAGAGCTTGCAACCTACCTTGGACGCAAATTAGGACGTAAACAAAAGGCAAAAGTGATTTTAATTGATCGCAATGCTACACACTTGTGGAAACCGTTATTACACGAAGTTGCCACAGGCACGCTAGATGAAGGGGTTGATGCATTAAGTTACCGTGCACACGCCAAAAATCACGGCTTTGAATTTCAACAAGGCACATTAGTTGCGGTTGATAGAGAAAATAAATCAGTCTCTCTTGCACCTATTTACAATGCACAAAACCAATTATTAGTAAAAGAGCGTAATATCAGTTACGATAAATTAGTGATTGCAATTGGCAGTAAATCCAATGATTTCGGAACGAAGGGCGTGGCGGAACACTGTATTTTCCTAGACGGTTCAGAGCAAGCAAAAGATTTCCAAAAACGTATGATGGAACTGTTTTTACAATTCTCCCACAGTGAAGATAAAGATGTAAAAATTGCGATTGTAGGCGGTGGAGCAACAGGCATTGAGCTTTCTGCCGAGCTTTATCATATTGTGAGAAACTTAAATTCTTATGGTTTTGGTAAGTTAAACCGTGCCAGTTTAAAAGTTACCTTAATTGAAGCTGGTCCTCGCTTAATTCCTGCTTTGCCGGAAAGAATTTCAATTGCAGCATTCCAAGAGTTGAAAAAAGCTGGGGTGGAAGTGCGTTTAGGCACAATGATTACGGAAGCTCGTGAAGATGGCTTGATGACACGTTTAGGTGAAAAAATTGAAGCCGATATTATGGTTTGGGCGGCAGGTGTGAAAGCTCCGGATATTACGCGTGAATTTGGCTTTGAAACCAACCGTTTGAACCAAATTCAGGTTAAAGATACCTTGCAAGCGACCGTTGATGATGCGGTTTTTGTGATTGGTGATTGTGCTGCCTTAATGCAAGATGGAAAACCTATTCCACCGCGAGCTCAAGCAGCCCATCAAATGGCAACCTTATGTGGTAAAAACATTGTTGCTTTACTTGAAGGAAAAGAGCTGAAGCCATTTAGATTTAATGACAAAGGCTCGTTACTTTCATTCTCGAAATTTGGCACAGTTGGCAATTTAATGGGGAATTTAGTCAGTGGCGATATGTTTATTGAAGGCAAAATTGCTCGATTTGCATATCTTTCGCTATATCGAATGCATCAAGTTGCATTACACGGTTGTTTTAAAACAGGGTTGATTGTTTTAGTGGGGCAGATTAACCGCTTCCTACGTCCAACAATGAAATTACACTAAGAAAAAATCCGCATCACTGATGCGGATTTTCGTTTACAAGCGGTTATTTTCTTTAAAAATTTTGCAAAGGTTATTTCGCCAATTTGATTTCAGCTAACCATTTATCTACCAAGCGTTTTCCTTCTTCGCTTGAACCTGCTTTTTTATAATCAATTTCAACAAACTCAAGGGCATCCGCTTTGGTTGATTGAGGTGCTACTTCGGCATTTACATTAGTTGGCGTTTGGTAAACGCCGTGTTTTTTCCACGGAATTTCTTGGGCTTCTTTGGAAAGTACCCAGTCCATAAATAGCTTTGCATTTTCAAGGTTACGAGCGTTTTTCAAAATACTCACGCCACCTAACGCATAACCCACTTTGCCTTCAGGAATAACCGCTTCAACCGGTGCTCCTTTCTCCTTTTCAGTGGCATAGCTATGTACAAAACCGACAGTTACTGCACTTTCCCCTCGAGCCAGATTACTGGTTACTAATGCACTTTTGACATATTGTGAAATATTCGCATTCAATTTTTTCAAGTAATCAAAGGTTTTTTCTTCGTCCCACAGCGTGGAAAGAGTGGTCATTAACGTATAAGTTGTGCCAGAGCTGCGAGGGTCAGGTAGTTGGACTTCACCTTGCAGACGAGGGTCAAGTAAATCGTCCCATTTTTTTGGCATTTCAACCCCAAGCTTGGCTAATTTTTCCGTATTTACGCCAAATCCAAGCACTAACATATAGACAATGGAAGTAAATTTGCCTTGCTCGCTTTCCACTAAGGATTTAAATTGCGGCAAAATTTCCACTTGTTTTGACGAGCGATATTCTTCTAATAAACCTAATTCACCAGCTTGAAAATGCGGCTCAATAGTGCCTCCATACCAAATATCCGCTTGTGGATTTGAGGCTTCAGCTTTTACTTTACCCAAAATCGTGCCTGTTACACCGTGAATAAGTTACGTTTCAACATTATATTGTTGAGAAAATTGTTTGGTCATATCTTCACAAACATTGTTTTGTACCGAGCAA
>NZ_JBXGGI010000004.1:0-13970 GCF_056854775.1 Mannheimia sp. | reverse complement strand
CTCTTGCGTCTATTCTTGAAGCTCGTGGGTTAAATGTAACCATTATGAAGCTCGACCCTTACATCAACGTTGATCCGGGTACAATGAGTCCAACTCAGCACGGCGAAGTGTTTGTAACGGAAGACGGTGCGGAAACCGATTTAGACTTAGGTCATTACGAGCGTTTTATCCGTTCAAAAATGAGCAAGGCGAACAACTTTACGAGCGGTAAAATCTATTCAGAAGTGTTGCGTAAAGAGCGTCGAGGCGACTATTTAGGTGCAACCATTCAAGTTATTCCACACATCACAAATGAAATTAAAGCACGCGTGCTTGAAGGCGGTAAAGGGCGTGATGTAGCCATTGTTGAAGTTGGCGGCACAGTTGGCGATATCGAATCATTGCCATTCTTAGAAGCATTACGCCAATTAGCAGTGGATATTGGGCGTGAGAAAGCCTTATTTATGCACTTAACGCTTGTGCCTTACATTCCAACCGCTGGCGAGGTGAAAACGAAGCCAACCCAACACTCGGTGAAAGAGTTGCTTTCAATCGGTATTCAGCCGGATGTGTTGATCTGCCGTTCAGATCGAGCGATTCCTGAAAATGAGAAGAAAAAAATCGCATTATTCTGTAACGTTCCGGAACGTGCGGTAATTTCACTAAAAGACGTAGATTCCATTTACCGTATTCCTGAATTATTGAAATCACAGGGCTTAGATTCATTTGTATGTGAGCGTTTCCGTTTAGATTGTAAAGAAGCCGACCTTTCAGAGTGGGAGCAAGTGTTATATCGCCAAGCAAACCCAACAGGCGAAGTTACTATCGGTATGGTAGGTAAATATGTTGAGTTACCGGATGCCTATAAATCCGTCAATGAAGCATTAAAACACGCAGGTTTGACTCATCGTTTAACTGTCAATATTAAATACATCGACTCGCAAGATATTGAAACCAAAGGCACAGAGTTACTTGCCGGCTTGGACGGCATTTTAGTGCCGGGTGGCTTTGGCTATCGTGGGGTGGAGGGCAAAATCCGCACCGCACAATATGCTCGTGAGAACAAAGTTCCATACTTAGGTATCTGCTTAGGTATGCAGATTGCGTTAATCGAATATGCTCGTAATGTGGCTGGTTTAACCGAAGCAAATTCTTCAGAATTTGATAAAGATTGCTCACAGCCTGTTATCGGCTTAATTACGGAGTGGCAAGATGCCGATGGCAATGTGGAAACCCGTAGCGATGAGTCAGATTTAGGTGGCACAATGCGTTTAGGTTCGCAACAATGCCACTTAATTGAGGGTTCTAAAGCCCGTGAATTGTACGGAGCAGAAACGATTGAAGAGCGTCATCGCCACCGTTATGAAGTAAATAATAATTTATTACCTCAAATCGAAGCGGCAGGCTTAAAAGTAACGGGCTTATCAGCGGATCGTAAATTAGTGGAAATTATTGAAGTGCCAAATCATCCTTGGTTTGTGGCTGCACAATTCCACCCTGAATTTACTTCAACTCCGCGTGATGGACACCCATTATTTGCCGGTTTTGTAAAAGCAGCTAAAGATTATCAAGACAGCCGTATGGCTTAATTGAATTTTACAAGCGGTCGTCTTTTGTAAAAAATTTGCAAAAAATAACCGCTTGTGAATGACGAGATTTAAAAAGGATAAATCAAATTGATTTATCCTTTTTATCATTCTAGTAGTAAGAGTGTTCGCCGTGTTGATGCTCGGTAATATCTCTTACACCAACCAATTCATCAGGGAATTGCATTAAGAGTTGCTTTTCAATCCCTTCTTTTAAAGTTACATCAACCATTGAGCAACCATTACAGCCACCACCAAATTGTAGAATAGCGTATTTATCTTCGGTTACTTCAATTAAGGTTACTTTACCTCCGTGGCTGGCGAGTTGGGGATTTACCTGAGTTTGAATAACATAATCTAAACGCTCAATGAAAGGGGCATCATCAGCTACTTTACGCATTTTTGCGTTAGGAGCTTTGAGGGTTAGCTGTGAACCCATTGGATCAGTTACATAATCAATTTCCGCTTCATCAAGGAACGGTAAACTCACATCATCAATAAAGGCGGAAAATTGGTCAAAAGTAAATTCAGTATCGGTTTCTTCTACCGCATTTGGTGGGCAGTAAGATACTCCACATTCTGCACCGGGCGTACCGGGATTTACCACAAAAATGCGGATATTTGTGCCTTCTTCTTGTTGCTCTAAGAGTCTTGTAAAGTGGGCTTGTGCCGCATCTGAAATTGAAATATGAATAGTTTGTTCTTCCATTTTATCTTGTCCTGTAATTAAAATATTTTACAAAATCTATCAACTATTTTACGCCTGAATTTGATAATTGCCTAGCTAAAAAAATTTTTGCAAATTATTAACAAAAATTAACCGCTTGTGCTGAAAGATGCTTAACTATTTTGGGTTATCTTTTGGTAATGTGCTGTGGAAATCTTGATTTATTTCAAATTTTAGCAGGGGAAAAGAGAAAAATTGAGGGGTTTTTCTAGCCATAAGGGGCGGTTTTTAGGTAAAATAGCAGGATTATTTTTTATTAACCTTTTGTTACAAAAATTAGACAAAGGCAAAAAACAGATTTGAGAACTTAATGTGGCGTTTAAAAATAAGTGGGGGAATTCGTTTATTTTTAAATTAGCTGCGGCTCAATAGAAGCGATTGCGTGATACGCAATCATATTTTTAACCCAAAAGAAAAGTAGTGCAAACAATATGATTACAATCAAAAAAGGCTTAGATCTCCCAATTGCGGGGCAACCTGAGCAAGTAATCCATAACGGGAATACCGTTACTGAAGTTGCTATGCTTGGTGAAGAATATGTGGGTATGCGTCCTTCAATGAAGGTGCGTGAAGGTGATGTAGTGAAGAAAGGTCAAGTTCTTTTTGAAGATAAAAAGAATCCGGGCGTGTTATTTACTGCTCCTGCAAGCGGAACCGTTACGGCAATCAACCGTGGCGAAAAACGCGTTCTTCAATCGGTAGTAATTAAAGTTGAGGGTGATGAGCAAATTACCTTTGCTCGTTATGAAGCTGCTCAATTAGCTTCATTAACTTCAGAGCAAGTCAAACAAAACTTAGTAGAATCAGGCTTATGGACAGCATTCCGTACTCGTCCGTTTAGCAAAGTGCCTGCATTAGATGCAAATCCTTCATCTATTTTTGTCAATGCAATGGATACCAATCCACTTGCGGCAAATCCTGAAGTGATTATCGCAGAACATCAGCAAGCTTTCTTTGACGGTTTAACAGTGTTAAGTCGTTTATTTGAAGGTAAAAAGACAATTCACCTTTGTGGTGCAGCTGATTCTAATATTTTAAATGCGGCACAAAGCCGTCAAATCCAAAATGTGGAAACCAACCGTTTCAAAGGTCCGCACCCGGCTGGTCTTGCCGGTACGCATATTCACTTTATTGATCCAGTTGGTGCAACTAAACAGGTTTGGTATTTAAACTATCAAGATGTGATTGCCATCGGTAAATTATTCACTACCGGTGAGTTATTTACCGATCGTGTGGTTGCTTTAGCCGGACCACAAGTGAAAAATCCACGTTTAGTGCGTACCCGCTTAGGTGCAAATCTTTCTCAGCTTACTGCAAATGAATTAAACGCAGGAGAAAACCGTGTGATTTCAGGTTCTGTATTAAGCGGTGCAACGGCTACAGGCGTTCACGATTACTTAGGTCGCTACGCGTTACAAGTTTCTGCGTTGTTAGAAGGTCGTGAGAAAGCTTTCTTTGGTATGATTGCACCTTATGCAGATAAATATTCCATCACTCGTACAACCTTAGGTCATTTTGCGAAGAAATTATTTAATTTCACCACCGCAGTGCACGGTAGTGAGCGTGCAATGGTGCCAACAGGTGCTTATGAGCGTGTAATGCCGTTGGATATTATTCCAACCTTATTACTCCGTGATTTGGCTGCAGGCGATACTGACTCTGCACAAGCATTAGGCTGTTTAGAGTTAGACGAAGAAGATTTAGCGTTATGTACTTTTGTGTGCTCAGGGAAAAACAACTGGGGACCATTATTACGCCAAGCGTTAGATAAGATCGAGAAGGATGGTTAAAAATGGGTTTGAAAAATCTTTTTGAAAAAATGGAACCCGCTTTCCATAAAGGTGGAAAGTATGAAAAATGGTACACGCTTTTTGAGGCAGCATACACCATTTTCTATACGCCGGGTACAGTAACTCGCAAAGATGCCCACGTGCGTGATGCGATTGACTCTAAGCGTATGATGTTAATTGTATGGTTGGCGTTATTCCCTGCGATGTTCTACGGTATGTATAACGTGGGGACACAAGGCATTTTAGCTGCACTTAAAATGGGTACATTATCTGATTTAATTGCTAACAACTGGCACTATAGCTTGGCTGATAGTTTAGGCTCAGTTCAAGATGCAGGTTGGGGAACCAAAATGTTATTGGGTGCAACTTATTTCCTACCAATCTACTTGACCGTATTTGCAGTCGGTGGTTTCTGGGAAGTTGTGTTTGCAATGGTGCGTAAGCACGAAATTAATGAAGGCTTCTTTGTAACCTCTATCTTGCTTGCACTTATCGTTCCTCCAACATTACCGCTTTGGCAAGCTGCACTTGCAACGACTTTCGGTGTTGTTGTGGCAAAAGAAGTGTTTGGTGGTGTAGGTAAAAACTTTATGAACCCTGCACTTGCTGGTCGTGCATTCCTATTCTTTGCATATCCGGGTCAAATTTCCGGTGATGCTGTATGGGTTGCGGCAGATGGCTTCTCAGGTGCAACAGCACTTTCTCAATGGGCTGTAGGTGGACAAGGTGCATTAAAACACGTTGCAACAGGCGAAACGATCACTTGGATGGATGCATTTTTAGGTAATATCCCGGGTTCAATCGGCGAAACTTCTACCCTAATGTTGATCATCGGTGCGGCAATTATTGTCTTTGCTCGCATTGCATCGTGGAGAATCATCGCAGGTGTAATGGTTGGTATGGCTGCAACGGCAACATTATTTAATGTTATCGGCTCAGATACAAACCCATTATTCTCAATGCCTTGGCACTGGCACTTAGTTTTAGGTGGTTTTGCATTAGGTATGTTCTTTATGGCAACCGATCCTGTTTCTGCTGCATTTACCAACAAAGGTAAATGGGCTTACGGTATCTTGATTGGCTTTATGTGCGTTTTAATTCGTGTAGTGAATCCGGCATACCCAGAGGGTATGATGTTAGCGATCTTATTTGCTAACTTATTTGCTCCGATCTTCGACTACTTAGTGGTTCAAGGCAATATCAAACGCAGATTAGCGAGGGTAGCAAACAATGGCTAAATTTAATAAAGATAGCGTTGGTGGCACACTAACCATTGTAGTTCTATTAAGTTTGATCTGTTCTCTTATCGTAGCAGGTGCTGCGGTGTTGTTAAAACCAACACAAGATATTCAGAAACAGCTTGATAAACAAAAAAATATCTTACAAGCGGCAGGTTTAATGCAAGAAAAAACAAATGTGCAGGAAACCTACGCTAAATTCATTGAGCCTAAAATTGTTGATTTAGCAACAGGTGATTATGTTGAAGGTGTTCAAAACTTCGATGCTCGTGCAGCAGCGAAAGATCCGGAAACCAGTGTTGCAATTAATCCGGCTGATGATAAAGCAAACATCAAAGTGCGTGCAAAATATGCTGAAGTTTACTTAGTAAAAGATGAAGCAGGTAAAACAACGCAAGTTGTATTACCAATGCACGGTAATGGTTTGTGGTCAATTATGTACGGTTTTGTAGCGGTTCAACCAGATGCAAACACAGTAAATGGTATTACTTACTATGAACAAGGTGAAACTGCGGGTCTTGGTGGCGAAATCGCTAACCCAAACTGGCAAAAGAACTTTGTAGGCAAAAAATTATTCAATGAGAACAATGAAGTTGCTTTAAGAGTAGGTAAAGGGGCATCAGCAGATAAAGATCACGGTGTGGATGGTTTATCTGGTGCGACATTAACCTCAAACGGTGTTGATGGCTCATTCAAATACTGGTTTGGTCAAAACGGCTTTGGTCCATATTTAGCAAAATTTAAAGCAGCAATGGGAGCTAACTAATGGCAGACAATAACAATCTTAAAAAATTATTGTTATCGCCTATCGCAGATAACAACCCAATTGCATTACAGATCTTAGGTATCTGTTCTGCACTTGCGGTAACTACTCAATTACAAACGGCAGTAGTAATGGCGATTGCGGTAAGTTTAGTAACCGCATTCTCAAGTATGTTCATTTCAATGATCCGTAACTATATCCCAAATAGTATTCGTATCATTGTACAAATGGCAATTATTGCATCACTGGTAATCTTAGTAGACCAAATTTTACGTGCCTATGCTTACGATCTTTCAAAACAATTATCGGTATTCGTTGGTTTGATTATTACTAACTGTATCGTAATGGGACGTGCAGAAGCATTCGCAATGAAATCAGGTCCGGTTGAAAGTTTTGTGGATGGTATTGGTAATGGCTTAGGCTACGGTGCAATGTTAATTATTGTTGCTTTCTTACGTGAACTTATCGGTTCAGGTAAAATTTTCGGTATCACTATTCTTGAAACTGTGCAAAATGGCGGTTGGTATCAAGCAAATGGCTTATTCTTATTAGCACCAAGTGCGTTCTTTATCATCGGATTTGTAATCTGGGGTATTAGAACGTGGAAACCGGAACAAGTGGAGAAATAAGATGGAACAACTTCTTAGTATCTTTGTTAAGTCCGTATTTATTGAAAATATGGCACTTTCTTTCTTCCTTGGTATGTGTACATTCCTTGCGGTGTCTAAGAAAGTTTCGACAGCTTTTGGTTTAGGTATTGCGGTAATCGTAGTATTAGGTATTTCCGTACCGGCTAACCAATTAGTTTACACTCACGTTTTAAAAGACGGTGCACTTGTTGAAGGTGTGGATTTAAGTTTCTTAAACTTCATTACATTCATCGGTGTGATTGCGGCACTTGTTCAAATTCTAGAAATGGTATTGGATAAGTTCTTCCCAGCATTATACAGTGCATTAGGTATCTTCTTACCACTTATCACGGTAAACTGTGCGATCTTCGGTGGTGTATCATTTATGGTACAACGCGAATATAACTTCGTAGAATCTGTGGTATATGGTGTTGGTGCCGGTACAGGCTGGATGTTAGCTATCGTAGCACTTGCAGGTTTAACCGAGAAAATGAAATATTCCGATGTTCCAGCAGGTTTACGTGGTTTAGGTATTACTTTCATCACAGTAGGCTTAATGGCGTTAGGCTTTATGTCGTTCTCAGGCATTCAATTATAAGGAGCATATCGTGGATAGTAATTTTATTTTCGGTATTATCGCATTTACGGCTCTGGTATTAGTGCTTGCGGTGATTATCCTTTTCGCTAAATCTAAATTAGTAGATTCAGGCGACATCACAATCTCAATTAACAACGACCCGGAAAAAGGCATTACCTTACCGGCTGGCGGAAAATTACTCGGTGCTTTAGCGAGCAAAGGGATTTTCGTTTCATCAGCTTGTGGTGGCGGTGGTTCTTGTGGTCAATGTAAAGTACAGGTGAAATCAGGCGGTGGTGAAATTCTACCAACTGAGTTATCACACATTTCGAAGAAAGAAGCGAAAGAAGGCTGGCGTTTAGCGTGCCAAGTGAACGTGAAATCTTCAATGGATGTTGAATTACCTGAAGAAATCTTCGGCGTGAAAAAATGGCAATGTACCGTTATTTCTAACGATAACAAAGCAACTTTCATCAAAGAGCTTAAATTGGCAATTCCTGAAGGCGAAGAAGTTCCATTCCGTGCCGGTGGTTATATCCAAATTGAGGCAGAACCACACGTTGTTAATTATAAAGACTTCGATATTCCAAAAGAGTATCACGAAGACTGGGATAAATTTAACTTATGGCGTTATGTGTCAAAAGTGGACGAGCATATTATCCGTGCTTACTCAATGGCTTCATACCCAGAAGAAAAAGGCATTATTATGCTGAACGTGCGTATCGCAACGCCTCCACCACGTAATCCAGACGTACCGCCGGGTCAAATGTCATCTTACATTTGGTCATTAAAAGCAGGTGATAAAGTAACGATTTCAGGTCCATTCGGTGAATTCTTCGCGAAAGATACCGACAACGAAATGGTATTTATCGGTGGTGGTGCAGGTATGGCTCCAATGCGTTCACACATTTTCGACCAATTAAAACGTCTGAAATCAAAACGCAAAATGACCTTCTGGTACGGTGCACGTTCAGAGCGTGAAATGTTCTACACCGAAGACTTCGATATGCTTCAAGCAGAAAACGAAAACTTCAAATGGTATGTGGCACTTTCTGACCCATTACCGGGCGACCGTGAAGACTACTACCGTGGCTTTATTCACAATGTGCTTTATGAAAATTACCTGAAAAATCACGAAGCACCTGAAGACTGCGAATACTATATGTGTGGTCCACCGGTGATGAATGCAGCCGTAATCGGTATGCTTAAGAGCTTAGGTGTTGAAGACGAAAACATCTTATTAGATGACTTCGGTGGTTAATCCTTAACTTCTACATAATTACAAGCGGTGCGTTTTGCAGAATTTTTTGCAAAATGCACCGCTTGATTTAGTTCATATCATCAAGTTTCTCTTTAAGGAATTTAATAATATGAATTGTAGGGGAATGAAATGATATTCACCCTAGATATAAAAATGGGCAAAAGTTATGCCCTAACGGAGTTCTTGTGAAATTAAAAAAAGTGCTGTATTTTGCCATCTTTTCGCTATTTTTAACCGCCTGTGAAAAAGCTCCCGAGCAAATTACCCTACAAGGTAAAACGATGGGAACGACTTACACTGTCAAGTATATTGATAATGGTGAGGTTAAAAGCTTAGCTAATCCCGAAAAAATAAAGAGTGAGTTAGACGGATTATTGGTAGAAGTGAACAACCAAATGTCTACTTACCAGCAGGATTCTGAAATTAGCCGCTTCAATCAGTTAAAAGAAGCTAATCAAGCGGTCGAAATTTCGCAAGATTTTGCAAAAGTAGTGGCGGAAGCAGTACGCTTAAACAAAATGACAGAAGGGGCATTAGATGTTACTGTTGGACCTTTGGTTAATTTATGGGGTTTTGGACCCGATAAACGCTTAAATAAAGTCCCTTCTGATGAACAGATTAAAGAGCGTTCTAGTTATGTGGGAATTAATAAAATTAACCTAAAAACAGACAGTAAGCCAATGCTTACCAAGAGCGAGCCTAATCTTTATTTAGATTTATCCTCTATTGCAAAAGGTTTTGGAGTAGATAAATTGGCGGAACATCTTGAAAAAATAGGTTTGAGCAACTACTTAGTCGAAATTGGTGGTGAGTTGCGTGGTAAAGGCAAAAATTTACAAGGTTTAGATTGGCGAATTGCAATTGAACAGCCTATAATGGAGCAAGCACAATCTGTACAAATTACCGTGCCTTTACATAATTTAGGAATGGCAACATCGGGCAATTACCGTAATTATTTTGAAGATGAAAATGGCAACCGCCTTTCACATATTATTGACCCAAAAAAATTAAGCCCGGTGAGCCACAACTTAGCTTCAATTACCGTCCTTGCCCCAACAACGATGACGGCAGACGGGTTATCAACAGGTTTATTTGTATTGGGAGCAGAAAAAGCGTTAGCCCTTGCAGAGCGTGAAAAATTAGCTATATTTTTAATTGTTAAAAGCGGCGACAAGTTTGAAACACAAATGTCGAGCGAATTTAAAAAACTAACTCAATCACAATAGTTGGAGTGGAAAAATGGAAACTGTATTATTAACTTTCGGATTTTTTGTTGCCGTGATTTTTGCAATGTCGATAGGCTTTATTGTAAAAGGCAAAACTATTAAAGGCAGTTGTGGTGGTATTACCGCTTTAGGTATGAAAAAAATGTGCGATTGTGAAGAACCGTGCGATAACTTAAAATCAAAAATTGCAGACGGCACGGCAGATCCTGAAGAAGTGGCACGCTTTAATAAAGAGCCTCAATTTTACGAAGTGAAGTAATTTATCTTACAGCTTAAATTTTATTATCTATGTATAAGCGGTACGATTTGCAAAATTTTTTGCAAATTTCACCGCTTGTTGCTTTTATAACTAAGCAATTTTGATCACTAACCAAATGTGCTTCGCCTTAACCGAAGTTACGGGAGATTTATGACAACTCAATTAACCTCAAAAACCTACGACACCCATTTTCCTAAATTAAGCCCAGAGCAACTTGCGGAAAACAGTAAGAAAAAAGTGATTATCGGAATGTCAGGTGGAGTGGACTCCTCCGTTTCCGCTTTTATCCTTCAACAACAAGGCTATCAAGTAGAAGGCTTGTTTATGAAAAACTGGGAAGAAGATGATGACACCGATTACTGCACTGCTGCTGCTGATTTGGCAGACGCTCAAGCGGTTGCCGATAAGCTCGGAATGAAACTGCATAAGATTAATTTTGCGGCAGAATATTGGGATAATGTGTTTGAATATTTCCTTGCAGAGTATAAAGCAGGACGTACGCCAAACCCCGATATTTTGTGTAATAAAGAGATCAAATTCAAAGCCTTTTTGGAATATGCGGCAGAAGATCTTGGGGCGAACTATATTGCCACAGGGCATTATGTTCGCCGTAGTGGAGATGATCAAAACGCAAAATTATTGCGTGGTTTAGATGAAAATAAAGATCAGAGCTATTTTTTATATGCCATCAATAAAAAGCAAGTTGGTCAAAGCTTGTTCCCGGTGGGCGAAATTGAAAAGCCGATTGTGCGAGCGATTGCGGAAGATTTAGGATTGGCAACGGCGAAGAAAAAGGATTCTACGGGGATCTGCTTTATCGGTGAACGTAAATTTAAAGATTTCTTGGCTCGTTTCTTACCTGCTCAGCCGGGTGAAATTCGCACCGTTGATGGTAAAGTAGTTGGTCGCCACGATGGTTTGATGTATCACACACTTGGTCAGCGTAAAGGCTTAGGTATTGGTGGTGTGAAAGGCTTGAGTGAAGATCCATTTTATGTGGTAGAAAAAGATCTAATTAATAATGTTCTGGTGGTTGCTCAAGGGCACGATAATTCAGCACTACTTTCAACAGGTTTAATTGCAAAGCAGCTCACTTGGGTAGATATGCAGCCACTACGTGAAAATTTACGTTGTACAGTGAAAACTCGCTATCGTCAGGCTGATATTCCGTGTGAAATTCAAGTGATTGATGATGAAACTATTCGAGTGATATTTGATGAGCCACAAATTGCGGTAACGCCGGGGCAATCTGCCGTGTTTTATTTAGGCGAAGTTTGCTTAGGTGGTGGAATTATTGAAGAACAACTAAAATAGTTGTAAATAAATATTGAAATATTTTGCATATTTATGCAAAATAGAGGGAAATTAAGGCGGTAAAACGCCTTTTTCATTTTGGCTAAATACAAAAAGAATATACAAGGAATACACTATGGCTCTTTGGGGTGGACGTTTCACACAACAAGCAGATGCAAAATTTAAATATTTTAATGACTCACTACGTTTTGACTACCGCTTGGCAATCCAAGATATCGAAGGTTCTATCGGCTGGGCGAAAGCGATTACTTCGGTGGGTATCTTAACTGAAAGTGAATTAGAGCAATTAATCGCAGCACTTAACGAAGTTCGAGCGGAAGTAGAATCAAACCTTGCCATTATCTTAAAAGATGATGCGGAAGATATTCATAGCTGGGTAGAATCTAAACTAATCGAAAAAGTAGGCGATTTAGGCAAAAAACTTCATACAGGGCGTAGCCGTAACGACCAAGTAGCAGTGGATATTAAAATGTGGTGCAAAGTGCAAGCAGTCGCCTTACAAGAGCGAATCCGTGCTTTACAAGAACGTTTGGTGGCAGTGGCAGATGAAAATCAAGGCTCAGTAATGCCGGGTTACACTCATTTACAACGTGCTCAACCTGTTACTTTTGCTCATTGGTGTATGGCATATTATGAAATGCTTGAGCGTGATTTCAGCCGTTTAAGTGATGCCAATAAACGTATGAGCACTTGTCCGCTTGGTTCGGGAGCTTTGGCAGGAACGGCTTATGGCATTGATCGTGATCTACTTGCCCGTGATTTAGGCTTTGAAGAAGCCACGCGTAATAGTTTAGATAGCGTGTCGGACCGCGATCATATTTTGGAACTGCTTTCAACGGCTTCAATCAGTATGGTGCATTTATCTCGCTTTGCGGAAGATCTAATTATTTTCAACAGCGGTGAATCGGGTTTCCTTGAAATGTCTGATCGCGTAACCTCTGGTTCATCGTTAATGCCACAGAAGAAAAACCCGGATGCTTGCGAGCTCATTCGTGGTAAATCAGGACGTGTATTTGGGGCATTAACAGGGCTTTTGACCACGTTAAAAGGTTTACCGCTGGCTTATAACAAAGATATGCAAGAAGATAAAGAGGGTATTTTTGATGCGTTAGAAACGTGGCAGGCTTGCTTAGAAATTGCAGAATTGGTGTTGGTGGATATTCAAGTAAATACTGAACGTACGCGTGAAGCGGCTCAGCAAGGTTATGCGAATGCGACAGAATTAGCCGATTATTTAGTTGCGAAAGGCGTACCATTCCGTGAAGCACATCATATTGTGGGCGAAGCGGTAGTGTATGCAATCAGCAAAAAAGAGCCGCTTGAGGCACTAAGCATTAGCGAGTTCCAGCAATTCCATCACACAATTAATGATGATGTTTACCCGATTTTGTCATTAGAATCTTGCTTAGAAAAACGTTGTGCCAAAGGTGGGGTAAATCCACAACGTGTGGCAGAAGCGATTGCAGCTGCAAAAGCTTCGTTAGCTTCTTAATTATTTTTAGATACAAGCGGTCGTATTTTTAACAAAATTTGCAAAAAATTTTGTAAATATGACCGCTTACACATTTAATTTTCAAATTTTTGCTCGTTAAGATTGCAAAATGGGCATTACCTCTTTAAACTTTCGAATAATTTTTTGAATTTTTATTTCCACTATTTTATTTCAAGAGTGTTGTATGACCGAATCAGTGAATCCTATTCAGGAACAGCCTAATTCAGCTCTCACATTAGGGCAACAATTAAGAGCTGCTCGTGAGGCATTAAATCTTTCAATTGCAGATGTTGCTCAAAAAACAAATCTAAAAAAATCACATATTGAATCAATTGAAAATGATATTTTTATTTTAAAAAATGTTGCTCCAACCTTTGTGCGTGGTTATGTGCGTAATTATGTGAAATTTTTACGTTTGCCGGAATCGTTGGTTTCTTCTGTTAATTATGGCGAAGTAATCATTCCAAAAGAGATTACAAAAGTTTCGCCTGTAAAACCGTCGTCTAATTCACAAGGCAAAGCGTTGAAATATTTAACAATATTCGTGCTTTTAGCGGCATTAGGTATGACGCTTTTATGGTGGTGGCAAGGTTATCAGAAAGAGCAGGAAAACCGTGAACAGCTTGTTAATTCTGCCCCTGTTGCTGAAACAATAAATGTTGCATCTGTTGAGTCTGGAAATCAAGTTTCTGAGCCTGTTCAACAGCCAATTCAAGTGCAAGAGCCCCAAGCTCAACCACAGCCTGAAACGGCTACAGTTGTAGAGCCTACATCATCTCAAACAGTAGAGCCAAACCAGCAGGAAAGTACAACAACGCAGACCGTTGAGCTGCCAAAACCTGAAACAGAAACCACTGTTGAGCCAGCGAATGTTCTCCAGCAGACAACAACAGAACCTGAAGCCACGACAGAGCAACCGGCAACCGCAGGCAACGATGAGTTGCGTATTGAAATTACAGGCTCACAAAGTTGGATTACGGTCAGAAATGCTAAAAATAAACGCCTAGCTGAAAAGCTCTATAATAATGGTGAAGTATTAACCTTTAATGAGAATGAGCAATATCGTTTAACCATCGGTGCACCGGCAAATGTAAAAATTTACTATAAAGGACAGGAAGTACCGTTAAAA
>NZ_JBXGGI010000003.1:0-2961 GCF_056854775.1 Mannheimia sp. | reverse complement strand
CAAAATACGCCATCTTCCGCCAAACAACAAAAGCACCGAGCGGTGCTGTAATAAAGGCTAAACAAACACCTGCAAGCCACGCAGGTAATAAAATATCAAACATATCTCTTCCAAATAACAACAAGCGGCCGCTTTTTCATCACATTTTGTAAATTTATGGATTATTTATACCGCTTGATCTCGCTTAATTCATCTTGTGTTTTCAGCCAAGCCATTTTTTCTTTAATCTGCTTTTCCATTCCTCGTTCTGAAGGAAAATAGAATTGCGTGTTTTGAAGTTCAGGCGGAAAATAATTTTCCCCCGCAGCATAAGCATTCGGTTCATTATGAGCATAACGGTACTCTTCACCGTAGCCTAATGATTTCATTAAATTTGTCGGAGCATTACGTAAATGCTCCGGTACATCATAATCTTTTGCTTCTTTTGCTAAGCGTTTAGCTTCATTGAAAGCTTGATAAACCGCATTACTTTTAGGGGCAACGGCAAGATAAATAATCGCTTGGGCGATAGCTCTTTCCCCTTCATAAGCCCCAACTCTGGTAAAACAATCCCACGCCGCTATGGCGATTTGCATTGCTCTGGGGTCTGCATTACCAATATCTTCTGAAGCAATTGCCAGTAATCGTCTTGCTACATAAAGCGGATCGCCACCCGCAGTTAAAATGCGAGCATACCAATATAATGCCCCATCCGGTGATGAACCACGAATGGATTTATGTAGAGCAGAAATTAGATCGTAATAACGATCTCCCCCTTTATCAAAACGGGCTTGTCGCTCGCCCAATACTTCGGTAAGTAATGCTTTGTTTAACACTTTACCTTGAGAAGTGCTTTCTGCCATATCTGCCATTAACTCTAGGCAATTTAAGGCAAAACGAGCATCGCCATTTACATAATTGGCAAGTAATGTCAGTACATCATCTTCAAGCAGTAATTTTTCATTACCTAACCCACGTTCTACATCTGCCACTGCTATTTGCAAAATTTTTAAAATTTCGACCGCTTGTAGTGGCTTTAAGATGTAAATTCTCGCTCGTGAAAGTAACGCATTATTAAGCTCAAATGAAGGGTTCTCCGTTGTCGCACCAATAAAGATGATCGTGCCATCTTCAATATGGGGTAAAAATGCATCTTGCTGACTTTTGTTGAAACGATGAACTTCATCAACAAAGAGTAATGTTCGTCTGCCTGCTTGTCGATTTAATTTTGCTCGCTCAATTGCTTCTCGAATCTCTTTTACACCGCTAGTTACCGCTGAAATACGTTCCACTTCAGCATCAAAATGATGAGCAATGATTTCAGCTAATGTCGTTTTCCCTGTTCCCGGAGGACCCCAGAAAATCATAGAATGGCTATGCCCTGCTTCAATCGCTCTACGCAGTGGTTTACCTTCGCCGATCAGATGAGATTGACCCACATATTCAGCTAAATTTTGAGGACGCATTCTTGCTGCAAGCGGTCGAAAATCTTCTGCAAAATCAAAAGACAAGCTACTCATCTCTCTCCCTTAGCGTAAGCGAAGTTGGCGGCGAATATGACGCATCAGTAGGAAAATCCAAGGCCAAAGTACACCGCTGATTATTGCTCCGAATATCTCTTGTGAATTAAATTCAGCACTATGTAAAATGAATTCAACGACAAAAATAGCGAAGCGGATCAGAACAATATATGCCATAACCAGTAAACTTTGTAGCCAAAGTGATAAGTTACGCAAAATAAGGTGGTATTTCGCAACAAAATAAATAGCAATAGACAATATTAGTGCGTGAATACCTAAAATTGAACCTAAAATTAGATCCCACACAATACCGGCTAAAAAAGCTGTGCCAACACTAATTTTATCAGGCAGAGCTAATGCCCAGTAGATTAGCACCAATACTACCCACGTGGGGCGTAATCCTTGAAAGCCAACCGGCCAAGGCATAATTTCCAACACAAAAGCAATCACAAAAATTGCGAGAATAACCAGGATCTGAAAAATCGGGTTTGTTCTCATTATTCAGCTCCTTGTTCTATATGATGACCTTCATCACCTTCCGGCTCAGACTGTGATGCCGGATTTTCGTTTATTTCTTCTGTTTCAATTTGCTCTTCTTTGGAATCCAACTGAACTTCTGTTTTCTTATTTGACATCTTCTTTAATCGTTCAAACGGATTGACACTGTTTCGTCTTTCTTCCACAGCTTCACGTACTTGCTCAGGCGATAAACTTCGGCTGTAATTCTTCTCTTCTGCTGTGGGCCAAAGTAATAATAGATAACGTAAACGATCAAATGAAGCTAATGGTCTGGCAACAATTCTGGCAAATTGGCTTTTTGTATCATTTTCGACAGTTTCGACAATTGCAACGGGATACCCTTCCGGAAAGCGTCCGCCTAAGCCGGAGGTAACTAATACATCACCTTTTACTACATCAATAGAGCGAGGTAAATTATCAACAACTAATTCATTATTTAACCCTGTGCCATTCACAATACCACGCACATCATTGCGTAATACTTGCACCGGAGTGGCGTGGGTAATGTCAGTTAAAAGTAACACACGACTGGATTTTTCGCCTACGGAAATAATTTGCCCTACAACACCTCTTTCATCAATTATAGGCTGCCCGACAAAAGCCCCATCTAAACGACCTTGATTAATAATAACTTGCTGGCGGTAAGCATCCATCTCAGCAGCCAAAACCTCGCCAATCTTTTTATATTCATCTTGACGGAGTGGCGAACTTAATAACAATCTTAAGCGTTGATTTTCTACCTTTAATTGATCAAGGAGTAGTAAGTCTGCACTTTTTTCTCTTAATTGCTCTTTTAGTAAATTATTTTCCAACTGTAATTTATTGTTATCAATAAAATTGCCACTCACACCGTCTAAGATTGAGCGAGGCGTATTTGCAAAGTAATATAATCCACTAACCGTTGTTTCTAAGATATTACGAGCTTGAATCATCAACGAACTTC
>NZ_JBXGGI010000002.1:0-13668 GCF_056854775.1 Mannheimia sp. | reverse complement strand
GGTGGATTGCAACATTCGTTATGATGTTTGGCGTGTGGTGCGTGTCCATTCTTCGCAAAAATCCTTTAGAATCAACTTGTTAGGAGTAACAATGAAACCTTTAAAACTTTCCGTATTGGCGATTGCCATTAGCTTTCTAGCTGCGTGCAATGAGCAAAAAATCAGTGAAATTTCACAAACTGAGTTGCTTAAACAAAAAGATAATCCTGATATTGTGATTATTGACACACGGGGCGATACTTTTTACAACGGCTTTAAAAGCCCTCAAACTGCACGAGGTGGACATATTCCTAATGCTATTCAATTTACCGCAGAATGGATTGAAGCAATCCACCCCGACTATTTCGAGAGTTTTGCTGCTGATAAGGGGATTACCAAAGATAAAACGCTCGTATTTTATGATGACAATCTTGACAACTTAGAGAAAGTTTCTGCTGAGTTTGCAGCAAAAGGTTACAAGATCAAGTTATTTAAAGAATTTGCAAAATATACTCAAGATCCAAATATGCCTTTAGAAACTTTCCCAAATTATCATTGGTTGGTTTCAGCACAATGGTTAAAAGAGGCTTTAGATGGCAAACAGCCGGAAACGCATTTGGGTAATGATACAATGGTCTTTCACGTTTCTTGGGGACCGGTCGATCAAGCAACAGGCTACAAGCAGCACGTTACAGGAGCTTATCATTTTGATACCGATTGGATTGAAAATGCTCCCGTATGGAATTTATCCTCAGCTGAAATTATCGAACAAAATCTATTAAAAAACGGCATTACTAAAGACAAAACCGTTGTACTTTATTCTGAAAACCAGCTTGCTGCATTCCGAGTGCTTTGGGCGTTAAAATGGGCTGGGGTGGAGGATGTGAGAATTCTCAACGGCGGTGTAAATGCGTGGATTAACAATGAATTCCCGATTGATACCACCGTTAATACGCCAACGCCTGCAACGGATTTCGGAACGAAAATTCCGGCTAATCCACATTTGTCTATTGAGACCGCTCAAGAGGCTTATGCGAAGCAAAAAGAGGGGGTGAAATTAGTCAGTATTCGGGCTTGGGAAGAGCATTTAGGTACAATCAGTGGTTATGATTACATCCCGGGCAAAGGCGAACCAGAAGGTGCAATTTGGGGCTATGCCGGTACAGATTCATCTAATGTGGCGGATTATTACGATCCGGATGGTTCATTACGAAACCCCAAAGAGATTTTTGCCTTATGGGAAAAACAAGGAATTAAGCCAAATGATAGCTTGGCATTCTATTGCGGTACAGGCTGGCGAGCAGGTATTCCGTGGTTTATGACACAAATGGCAGGCTGGAAAAATGCCGTTGTGTATGATGGAGGCTGGAATGCGTGGCAAATGGATAGCTCGTTACCAACAAAAGCACAATCAACCGAAACAAAACCAAATGCGAAAAATTTCTTTGGTGTAACGCCAAGAACAGGACTATCTTGTAAGAGTTAATGAATAACAAGCGGTCAAAATCGGTTAAAAATTTGCAAAAAACGTTCTGATTTTGACCGCTTGTATTTAGAGTAGTGGGCTCATCAATCTGACAATGTTTTCCACTAACCCCCACAATTTGATGCGATAACGCCAGCCTTTTGGAGTAATCAATTCACTTTGTGCTAAGTATTTTTGCTGAAGTTGAGTAATCTCTTCAGTCATTTCTTTATCATAAATAGCAAGGCTGATTTCTAAATTCAAGAAGAAACTTCGCATATCCATATTTACTGTACCAAATAGGCTGAACTCATCATCAATCACTAGTGTTTTAGTATGAAGCATACCTTCATCAAAACGAGCGATTTTGACATTGTTTTTAAGTAACATCGGGAAGTAAGCTCTTGAAGCATAATGCACCATTTTTGAGTCATTTTTTCTCGGTAAAATTAGAGTAACGTCAACTCCTTTGCGTGCGGCAGTAGTGAGTGCCAATAATAGTGGTTCATTTGGCACAAAATAAGGGGTAGTAATTACTATGCGTTTGGTTGCAAGGTGAATTGCACATAAAATGGTTTCATAAATAATGCTTTCTTCTTGTTCAGGAGCGGATGGAATGACCTGTGCAATAACATTGCCGGTAGTAGGTGGTGTTAAGCCATTGTGTTTCTTTGCCTGTTGATTTAAGAAATCTTTTACTTTTTGCAGGTTTTCATCATCTTCTACGGCAATATCAGCGTAGAGAACAGCTGCCATTTCAAGCACAACAGGACCGGTGCAACGCATCATCACATCAAACCATCTGCCAATACCAATCTCTTTTCTAAATAATACTGGGTCGATTAAGTTAAAACTTCCTGTATAACCAATTTGGTAGTCAATGACTAAAATTTTACGGTGGTTACGCAAATCATTACGCCCATAAATAGTTTGCATAATCCCAACAGGTAGAGACGTTTGAATAAATACACCGGCTTGCTCTAGTTTTATTCGCCATTCACTTTTGAGGAACGGACCACTTCCTACATCATCAGCTAAAATCACACAATGCACACCACGTTCTGCCGCCGCTTTGATTGCCTCTAGTAGCTTATTAATTTTGCCCTCAGGTTCTACAATATAAAAGGCGAGTAGGCAGCTGTATTGTGCTTGCTCAATATCTTCAATCATAGAATGCAAAATATCGTCGGTGGTACTGAGTAACTTCATACTATTATTAGCACTTGCACCCAAACGAGTGGTTTTCTCTGCCATTCGTTCAATACCACGAAAGGCTGAAGGAATTTTATCATCGGGGTTAAAATGCTCACTGGGTAAATATTCTTCCGCAAATTCATCATAGAACTTGATCATTTTTTTGGTTCGAGCAAGACGACGTTTGCTGACACGAGGTTCGCCGATCAACAGGTAAAGAACAATTCCTCCTATGGGTAAAACGAAGAGAATAATGATCCACGCAATTGCTGCACCGATATTACGCTGGGTGTATAACACTCTGGTGGCAAACACTAGCACAATCAGAAAGTTAATCAGGAGTAAAACGCCACTCCAAGTAAAAGAAAACGGCATAAGATAGTCCTTATCAAAATGGTTTATGCTATTTTAGTGAAAAATCAAGCTCAAGCGGATTGTGGTCGGAACTCTTCACGGCATAGCTTGATGCTGAATGTACAATAATATCTCGAGTAAAAATATAGTCTATCGGATAACCAAATGCAGTGGTTCGAGTATCGGGTGTGATTCGCACTTCGGTTAGTTGTAGTTTATTCGTTAATTCAAATAGCTTCTTTTTACGTTTTTCATTCCAAGTATTGAAATCGCCTGCTAAAACAATTGCACCTTGATGTTGTTGGATAAGCTCTTTCAAGCCATCTAATTGTTTCTGATAGCTATGGTTCGTCCAGTCAAAATTAATTAAATGTACATTAATCATAAGCAAAGATTTGCCATTTTCAAACGGAAAACGCATTGCAGACATCAGTTTAGGCAATCTAAGCAAAGGTTCTTGAGATCCATTTAGGCAATAGCGATCAGCATCTAAACGGCTTAAATTGAGAATACCTGATTTTTGCTCTTGATACTGGAACGCAAAAATATGTAAAGAGCTTTCAAATTGTGGAAGTAAGTTTGAAATCTGTTGCCCCGAAGTTGCCTCTTGTAATAGCACAAAATCTTTTTTCTCAGTAAATTTCTTTAGATCTTCTTGCCAATTAGCATTTTTGCCTTTATGAATATTCCAATTAAGCAACTGAAAACGTTTATTTGAGGCAGGTGTAATGCCGGTATTTTGATAACATTGCCAATAAGAAGAAAATTTCATTTCTTTGAAGATACTTTTCTTAGAATCTTGAAAAACAACTTCGGGCGGAGTGTAAATGCTCAAACTTCTGTAGTTCAAAAATAAAGTACTCCCTAATAAAACAAAAAATAATAGTAGTAAGCGTTTTTTCATATTTTATCGCCAGTTAAACAAGCGGTTAAATTTAGATAGTTTTTTGCAAATTGCTACCCAAATTTAACCGCTTGTATCTCTAAAATTAGCCGTCCATTTCCTCGCCTGTTTCAGCCCATTTAAAATTTAATGCGACAGAATTTAGGCAAAAACGTAATCCTGTAGGTGGCGGACCATCGTTAAAAACGTGTCCCATATGGGAATCACAATTTCCGCAACGGATTTCGGTCCGTTGCATTCCGAAACTGTAATCAGCCAGATAGCGTAATGATGTTTCTGAAATTGTTTGATAAAAACTTGGCCAGCCACAACCCGCATCAAATTTAGTATCAGAATGAAAGAGCTCTTGATGACATCTTGCACAACGGTAAATACCAACACGGTTTTCATTTAAAAACTTGCCTGTAAAAGGGCGTTCTGTACCGTGATTTATTAAAATATCAATTTGCTGTTCGGTTAAGTATTTAATATCTTTAATCATTATTTTTCTCCTGAAATCATCAAAAACATTGTAACTTTTTTTTCATTGTAAATCGTTATAAATTTCAAAATTTGACATAGATCACAAAAAATTTATCTGTTATATTGAGTGAGTTCTTTTAGCTTGTCAGTAAAGTGAAAAGATGTGCTATAATCTCTACATCTTTAGTAGTACATAAAGAACAAATTTTGTTTAACTTTAATATAGGTAGAAAAATCTATGGCAATTAAAATTGGTATTAACGGCTTTGGTCGTATCGGTCGTATCGTTTTCCGTGCAGCACAACATCGTGATGACATTGAAGTAGTAGGTATTAACGACTTAATCGATGTTGATTATATGGCTTATATGCTGAAATACGATTCAACTCACGGTCGTTTTGACGGTACTGTAGAAGTTAAAGATGGTCAATTAGTAGTAAACGGTAAAGCAATCCGTGTAACTGCTGAGCGTGATCCTGCTAACTTAAAATGGGACGAGATCGGTGTTGATATCGCAGTTGAAGCAACAGGTTTATTCTTAGATGATGAAACTGCTCGTAAACACATCACTGCTGGTGCGAAAAAAGTTGTTTTAACTGGTCCATCTAAAGATGCAACTCCTATGTTCGTAAACGGTGTAAACTTTGATGCGTATGCAGGTCAAGATATCGTTTCTAATGCTTCTTGTACAACAAACTGCTTAGCACCATTAGCGAAAGTAATTCACAATAAATTCGGTATTAAAGAAGGCTTAATGACTACAGTTCACGCAACAACTGCGACACAAAAAACTGTAGATGGTCCATCAGCGAAAGACTGGCGTGGTGGTCGTGGTGCTTCACAAAACATCATTCCTTCATCAACAGGTGCAGCGAAAGCAGTAGGTAAAGTATTACCTGCATTAAACGGTAAATTAACCGGTATGGCTTTCCGTGTTCCTACAACTAACGTTTCTGTAGTTGATTTAACAGTAAACCTAGAAAAACCGGCAACTTATGCTGAAATCTGTGCTGAAATCAAACGTGCTTCAGAAAACGAAATGAAAGGCGTATTAGGCTATACAGAAGATGCTGTAGTTTCAACAGACTTCAACGGTGCGACTGAAACTTCTGTATTCGATGCAGCAGCAGGTATCGCATTAACAGATACATTCGTTAAATTAGTATCTTGGTACGATAACGAAGTTGGTTACTCAAACAAAGTATTAGACTTAGTTGCTCACGTATATAACTACAAAGGTTAATTGATAAGTTATAGCTAAATTTAAGGACCAAATTCTGAAAAGAGTTTGGTCCTTTTGCTTTGTGTAATATTTTATTAATGTCGTTCTAGGTTTATAAACCCGAGCGGTAAAATTGAAAAAGAAATTGAAGAAATTCTTTGATTTATAGTGGTAGTTTATTGAAATTTGAAATCGAAATTGCTATATATGAGCCATAAGTTGGCTGCTATGGAGAAAATAAAATGGGTAATTTTTGTTATTTTATTATGCTATTAATCATTACCTTTTTTACGATTTTAATCTTTAATAAGATAGGCTGGGTAAATGCTGGAATTTTATTGGTCGTATTTTTTACTTTCTTTGCTGCTTGGATAGTGCGTAAAAACCAAGAAACAACGCGAGACTTAGAAGAAAAAGAGCTAAATGAATGGCTTCAAAAAGAACTAAAACGTCCAGTCGTTCAAGATAAACTACGCCATCTACCACCAAATGATATTGATGATGAAATTAGCACTATTGCTACCGGTAAAGTAAGCTGGACGAATAAGGAAGGAAAAACTACAGACCTTTTCGATATTGAAATAAATATCAAATCCAAATAACTATGATATAGATTGATTCTATGAAAATAAGAAAAAAGCCTGTAAACATTGATTTTACAGGCTTTCTATTTGGTGCTCTGGGCGAGACTTGAACTCGCACGGGCTACGCCCACCACCCCCTCAAGATGGCGTGTCTACCAATTCCACCACCAGAGCTTTAATTTTTTAACGATTATTGAGGGATATCGTTATTTTCGGTTTTAACCGGTTCTACTTGTTTTTGTTCAACTTGACTTAAATCTTCAAATTGGCTTGTTGGTGCTTTTGTATTTGAACTTAAGTTACCGATTACTAAGCTGATTGCGAAAAAGATTGTTGCTAATAATGCAGTTGTTCTTGATAAGAAGTTTGCAGAACCTGCTGAACCAAAAACAGTTGCTGAAGCACCCGCACCGAAAGATGCACCGGCATCAGCTCCTTTACCTTGTTGCATTAATACGAATGCGATAAGCAATACGGCTATAACAAGATAAGCAATTGTTAAAACATTGATTAACATTAATTTGTTCTCTATATAATTCTTTATGCGAAATTTGCAATGGCGTGAATAATATAGAATTTATCCCCTTTTGACAAGAGGCAAACGCTGATTTTTAAACGCTTGATTTAATTTTCAGCAGTTTGTGTTGTCTTTTTCGAATAACGAGCTTTCGGCTTGCTTGCAAGCGGTGTAATTTTCGCTAAATTTTGCAAAATTTGACGATTTGGGCTTTGTAACAAATGAGGTAGTTGTTGATTTAGCTCAAACATAAATTGCTGATAACTCGTCTCTTTTTTACTGATTTGGTTAAGCTGCATTTCCCAATGGGCGGTCATATCCGGTTGTGTAGCGGAATCGGGTAATGCGTGAATCAGCGTTCTACCTGCCTCGGTACTGTGAATATTTTTACCTTTGCGGATTAAAAATCCACGCTTAAACAGTAATTCGATAATACCGGCACGAGTGGCTTCTGTGCCTAAGCCGTCTGTTTCTCTTAGCACTTTTTTCAATTCTTTATCTTGTACAAAACGGGCAATGCCAGTCATCGCAGAAAGTAAACTACGATCAGTAAAATGGCGTGGCGGTTGTGTTTTTTTGCTCATAATTTCGCCATTTTCACAGTGTAAAAGCTGTCCTTTTTTTACAATAGGCAATAATGGTTCTGCATCATCGAAATTATCTTCTTTACCAAGCAAGGCTTTCCAACCTGCAACTGCTAAATTGCGAGCTTGAGCGGTAAATTTCCCTCCCGCAATTTCAAGATCAATTTTGCTTTTGCGATATTCTGCATCAGGACAAAATTGCATTAAATACTGGCGAGCAATAAGCTGATAAATCCGCTTTTCATTTTCCGTTAAATGTACAGTACCTTGCCTAGAGGTTGGGATTATCGCGTGGTGTGCTTCGACCTCTTTATCATTCCAGCAACGATTACGGCGATTAGGATCAACAACCTCCGGTTTTTCTTGATATTCAGGCAGGTGATGGGCTATAGCTGCCATTACTTTAAACCGATCATTAAAATGCTCTGTCGGTAAATAGCGATTATCTGAACGAGGGTAAGTAATCAGCTTGTGTGTTTCATAGAGTTTCTGACAAATATCAAGTACAGCTTGAGCAGAAAGCCCATATTTCCCTGCCGCCTCCATTTGTAATACAGAAAGCGAGTAGGGAAGTGGGGCTGTTTCCTTTTCGATTTTGTCTTGATAGTCAATAACTTTGGAAGGTTGGTTGATAATCCGTTTTACTACATTTTCCGCAAGCGGACGAGATAACACTCGCCCATCTTCGTCTTGATAATCTTCGCACGCTTTGCTCGGTTGCCATTGAGCTTTGAATTTTTCTTGTGTTTCCGGCACGTCAATATGAGCGAAAACTTCAAAATAATCTTTTGGAATAAAGTTTTCGATCTCCAGATCACCGCGGACGATCAAACCCAACACAGGGGTTTGCACTCGACCAACAGATAATACGCCCTTGTAGCCCGCCCAACGCCCTTGTAGGGTATAAGCTCTTGTCATATTAATGCCGTAAAGCCAATCCGCTCTGGCACGAGCAAGAGCAGAGGTTGCAAGCGGTATAAAATCACTATTTTTTTGCAATTTTTCAATCGCACGGCTTACCGCAGTTGGATTGAGGTCGCTGACTAAACAACGTTGAATTTGGCTTTTACGCTCAGGTGGTAAATTGAGATAACCAAAAACTTCATCTACCAAAAGTTGCCCTTCACGATCCGGGTCGCCTGCATTCACTAAAATATCGGCTTTCTTGATGAGCCGTTCGACGATTTTAAATTGCTTTAGCGTTTCTTTTTTGGGAATGAGTTTCCATTGCTCAGGCACAATCGGCAAGTGTTCCATTCGCCACATTTTAAAGCGTTCGTCATAGGCATCAGGTTCGGCTTGTTCTAATAGATGACCAATACACCACGTTACGGTATCGTGTTCTCCGCATTGAATAAAGCCGTCGCCTCTTGTATGTGGTTTTGGCAATACATCGGCAATGGCTCTGGCAAGACTGGGTTTTTCGGCTACAAATAAACGCATAATAGTAAAACTTTCAAGAAATTTAACCGCTTGTTGTGCTTACAAGCGGTTAAAAAAAGGTGTTGTTTTGCAATTAATTCAAACCTTGCTCAGATAAAATCATCTGACACTGAACAGGTGGTGTGGGTAATACTTTTGTAGTTGGCGTGCCTGTATCCGGTTTAGGCTCAAACCAAGAGTAAAGCTCTTCGCCACAGCCATCGCCTGCTGGAACAGGAGCTTGATTTTCACAACTTGCGGCATCAGCAGGGCAGGTTAAGCGAATGTGGAAATGCGAGTCGTGTCCATACCAAGGACGGATTTTACGCAACCAGCCACGATCACTTCCTGCTGTTTGGCAAAGTTTTACTTTAATCGCAGGGTTTACGAAAATACGATCTACTCGGCTGTCTGAAGCTGCCAATTTAATTAAATAGGTATGGTGCTGATTCCATAAATTGTCATCAACTCGCTGTGTATTGCGATTAACCATAATAGTGGCTAACCCGGCTGGGTTTTTGGCGGTTTCATCATCCATAGGTCCAAACCTTAACCAAATATCGGCATCCAACCCTGTTTGGTGAGATGCGTGTCCTGAAGAAAAACGTCCGCCCGCAGGCATTCCCATATCGCCAATTAGAATGGTTGGCACACCAGCGGTTTTTGCTCTTTTGGCTAAGTTAGTGAGGTAATCAAGTAGTTGTGGATGTCCGTAATAGCGGTTTCTTGCAGAACGGATTACTTGGTAGCCCTCGCCTTTTAAAGCTAATGGCTCTGCTCCAATAATGCAACCATTGCTGTATCCACCGATAGATTGAGCTTTACCTTGCACCGGAGTTTTGATTTTTTCCCATTGGGTTGCATTGGCAGTGGTAGCAACGATTGCTAGGCTTGATATAAAGACTGTTTTAAGTAAATTCATCGTTTTTCCGAGTTTATATAAGTGATTCAAGCGGTTAAATTTGAGGATTTTTTTGCAAAAAAGAACAAGAAATCCACCGCTTGAGCTTAGTTTAGCGGCATTGAGCCTTAAATCTAAGTAAATGATCCAACAAGACGATTGCCATCATAGCCTCTGCAATCGGCACAGCTCGAATTCCCACGCAAGGATCGTGTCTGCCTTTAGTAACGACTTCAACAGGCTCATTATTTTTATTCACGCTTTTACCCGGAATAGTAATGCTTGATGTGGGCTTGAGTGCAATGTTTGCAATAATCGGCTGACCAGAGCTGATCCCGCCTAAAATACCACCAGCGTGGTTAGATAAAAAACCTTCAGGGGTCATTTCATCACGATGCTCACTACCACGTTGTTCCACCACTGCAAAACCATCGCCAATTTCGACCGCTTTCACCGCGTTAATAGACATTAAGGCGTGGGCGAGATCGGCATCTAAGCGGTCAAATACCGGTTCGCCTAAACCAACAGGTACATTTTCCGCAATTACAGTTAGTTTTGCACCAATGGAATCGCCCTCTTTTTTCAACTCACGAATTAAGGTGTCAAAGCCTTCAATCGCCACAGGATCAGGGCAGAAGAAAGGATTACTATTGACAGCTTGCCAATCAATCTGTTCAATATTTTCAACCGTTTTCGGGTTAATTTTTACATTACCAATTTGCGATAAATAGCCACGTACTTCAATGCCGAATTGTTCACGCAAATATTTTTTGGCAATAGCACCTGCGGCAACACGCATTGCGGTTTCACGAGCAGATGAACGACCACCACCACGATAATCACGAATGCCGTATTTTTGTTGATAGGTATAATCTGCGTGTCCCGGTCTGAATTTTTCGGCAATATCGCCGTAATCTTGCGAGCGTTGATCGCCATTTTTAATGATTAAACCAATGCTCGTGCCGGTTGTTTTTCCTTCAAACACACCCGATAAAATTTGTACTTCGTCATCTTCTCGGCGAGGGGTGGTGTAGCGTGAAGTACCGGGTTTACGGCGGTCTAAATCAGGCTGTAAATCAGCTTCACTTAATTCCATATTTGGTGGTACACCATCTACGATACAGCCTAATGCAATACCGTGTGATTCGCCAAAAGTGGTTACTTTAAATAATTGTCCGATGCTGTTGCCTGCCATTTTTAGTCCTTTTCTTTTGTTGTTATGTTATTAGGTAGTTCAAAATCAAAGCGTTTTGAACCTACTTTAATTTCATCTTGTGTATCGTTATTTTTGATATAAACATCTAATTGGTTAAATGCAATATCAATATTATGCTCATTAAAGACCTGATGAATACGCGTATTGAGTGCATCAATAGTTGGGTTACGATCAGATAAATCATTCACATAAGCCCTTAATTCGTGATCCAATGTACTTGCCCCAAATGTGAGGAAATAAGCTCTTGGTTGTGGATCTTTCAGCACTTTCGGATTTTCTTCCGCTACTTGTAGTAACAAGCGTTTAACTAACTCTACATCAGATCCGTAAGCAACACCAACTTGAACAATAATACGGGTTGCGGTGCTGCTCAATGCCCAGTTTACCAAACGTTCGGTTACGAAGGCTTTATTTGGTACGATAACTTCTTTACCATCAAAATCAACTAATGTGGTGGCTCGAATACGAATTTTTGAGACTGTGCCACTATATGTGCCGATTGTAATAGTATCGCCAATACGCATTGGGCGTCGAAATAAGATGATAATACCTGAAACGAAGTTTGCAAAGATTTCTTGCATACCAAAACCCAGACCGACGGAAAGTGCGGTGAGTAACCATTGGAGCTTACTCCAAGATACTCCTAATGTACCGAAGGCAAATATTGCTCCTAACGCAATAATTAAATAGGTTAAGAGCGTGGTAATTGTATAGGGTGTACCTTGCGATAACTTGAAGTGAGAGAAAATAAGGGCTTCGAGTAAGCCGCCTAAGTTTCTGATCAACACTACCATCACCACAATAATGAGAATAGCAGTGAGCAAATTCAGCAGCGTGATAGATTCCATCACAATGCCGGCTTCTGTAGTTACACTTTGCTGCCACAAGGTTACGCCATCTAAGTAGAGAGCAACGGTAATTAAATCCGACCATACCCAGTAGAGTAGCACGAATAAGCCAATCCAAAGTACGAAATCGGTTAACTTCAACATCTGATTTTTCACTTCGCTTACAGCAATAGAATCCTCTTTTAACTCAAACGGAATTTCCACACCATCCGGGTTTTCATTATTTTGTTCCGCCTTGGCACGAGCTTTAGCTTCAGCCGCTTCTCTTTTTTCTTGTAGACGTCTGTAAGCAAGACGACGTGCGGAAATAGAAAATGCACGGTAGAGAACATTGCGGACGATAATCCAAGTAATAATTGCAAAATAGGAGGCAATTAAATGCTCAATAATCACTAATGCTGTGTAGTAATAACCCAGTACAATAAGAATAATCAGAACAACCGGAGCAATGAGCAAGACTAATTTCACAATCGTCAGAAGAATACTTTTCGATTCTTTGGTTTCTTGATGCGTTACATTTTCATAAGTAGAAATAGCTTGTCTGAAGGCTGGAGCAATCATCCAGATCATTAAAATTAAGACGAGGATTGTCATTGTTTGCCCAAGCACATCGTAAGAAACACCGGTTTCTAATTTTGTAAAAATAGAGGTATTAAGCAATAACGCAATTAACCAAACTGAGCGTCTTAAAATATTTCGGAAAATTTCATTACTTTTTTGTGGCATATTAAAATGGATATGCCCAATGCCGTGAGGGCGTAACATCGCCACTAAGAAAGCAAAGTAAAGCCAATAAGTCGCCATTTTTAATCCCCAAGCCCAGACTTCTTGTGGATTTTCTAATGAAATATAAGTAACGGCGATAAACCCTGCTAAGAAAATAAATGTACTTGGTAAGCAAAGCACTACAGTCCAAAAAATAGCAAGTGGTGTATTCCATTGGCTATCAGTTGCAACAATCTTTAATCGGTTATTAATATGGTGCAGCTTTTGCTTAATGTTATCTTTTTGGCGGTTAATAAAAGTTGCAAGTAATAATAAAATAGTAACTAAAACACCTGCCGGCACAATATTATCACGCCAATTTGAGAAGTTGAGTTTTTTACCGATATCAAGAATTTGATAGTGAACGACATCAATAAATTTACTAAACCACTCTAAGTCCATCGGGCTATTACTTTTTACCCAGAAACTTTGTTGTTGTAGTTTTTGTTGTAACGTATCACTAATGGTTTGAACCTGTTGTTGGTTCAATTCAATATTAATCAATAAATTAAGCTGATTGTTTAACGACTTAATCATTTCAGACAAAGTTGTTGAACGCTCTTGCAAAATCGTGGTTAGTTGTTGTTTCTCTTGAGCTGTAAATGTGGTTTTACCATCTTGTTCCAATTTACTAATATAGGCATTGATATTAGAGAAAGAATCTTTAAACTCGGTAATATCAAAAACACGCACCCGCAAATCGGTAATTTGTTTAGAAATGCCCGAAATCATTTCATCTTGCGGTAATGATTGTTTTTGTTTATTGATAATACGAGAAAGCACCAATGTGCCTTGTAATGAACTAATTTGCTCTTCAATATTACGTTGGGTTTGTTGAAGGTTATCAAGCACACTTTTAATACGCAAATTATCTTGTGATAATTGCGTCATATCTTTCGTTTGTTTTAGTAATTCTTGCGTAACTTTTGTGTTTATATCCAATTCACGCAAAATAATAGGGTTAGTTGTTGCATTATTTTGCTGATTTTGAACCGCTTGTGCTTGCTCTAATTTATTTTTAGACTCTTCTACAATCTGATTGTTGATTGCTGTTTGTAAATTAGCAATTTCAGCTTGTAGATTTTGCTGTTCTTGCTTTTTTTCCTCTAGTTGAGAAGAGTAAACCGCAGCTAAGCTATCACTTCCATTTAGCAATGCTTGGTTATAGGTGTTTTTTAATTCAATGAGTTCCAGCTCAGCTTCTAACTTAGCTTGAAGTTCGCTTTGAATATTGGCAGTCGAAAGCTGGGT
>NZ_JBXGGI010000001.1:0-2808 GCF_056854775.1 Mannheimia sp. | reverse complement strand
ACATAAAAACTCCTCGAAAACTAAAAGGAATAAAAAATTGCGTGCAAAAGAGAGCTTCTTTTACACGCAATCCTAGCTTTTTAATTATTCGCCGTAGAAGTCATCAAAGATTTCTTTTGATAATTCAACTGCTTCAAAGTTTGTCATTAAATCGTTAATTACACGGCGAACGCTGATGTAACCTGTGATATTGCCTGCTTCATCAAACATTGGCTGAACGGTGGTATCAACCACATAAACTACACCACCTTTACCGCAGTTTGGTACGATACCCGTCCAAATTTTACCTGCTTGAATGGTATCCCACATATTTTTATAAACTTCTTTCGGCACTGCTGGGTGGCGAACGATATTGTGAGGTTGTCCAATTAACTCTTCTCGAGAAAAACCTGTTAAACGACAGAAAAGATCGTTAGCATAAGTAATCACACCTTGTAAATCGGTGGTTGAAATTACTAAGGTATCTTGTACTGCTTTTAAGATAGCTTCATTTGAAGGAACAATTTGTTCAGCCATTTTAAATCTCCCATTAGATAGATTGATGTTGTAATTTACCAGTATCAGCACTGATGAATACAATTAGCATAATAGATAGCCATTGTGATGTAAATTAGAAATAGTGCGAGTTTGTGAAAAATATCCTAGTAAATTAATAAGGTTACTTTTTTGTTAAATATCAATTCCAAAATCATTAAACACACGTTATTTAAAAGTTTATTTTTTGTTGCAAAGTTATTTGTTTGAATATATTTTGCAATTTAATTAATTTAGCCTACAATCACTTTATTGAATTAATAATATGCAAACTCAAAAGGAAAACTTATGTCCAGACCACTCAATTTTGTGATGATTTCCCCTCACTTCCCTACGAACTTTGAAACTTTTGCCGTTCGTTTGCGTGAAGCGGGTTTTAATACCTTAGGTATTGCCGATGCACCTTATGAATCGCTCAGCGAAAACCTTCGTAATTCTTTAACGGAATATTATCGTGTTGATAATATGGAAGATTATGAACAGGTTTACCGTGCAGTTGCCTATTTTGCTCATAAATATGGGCGGATTGATCGCATTGAATCGCACAATGAGTATTGGTTGGAATTGGATGCTAAATTGCGTACTGACTTTAACGTGTTTGGTTATAAAACTGACGATATGTTGGCAATTAAAACCAAAGCCCAAATGAAAGAAGTTTTCCGTAAAACAGGCTTAAAAGTGGCAAAAGGTCGAGTGTTCAAAAATGATGAAGATGCTCGCAAATTAGCGAAAGAATTAAAATTCCCGGTGATCATCAAGCCAAACTCAGGCGTTGGAGCAAGCGATACTTATAAAATTAAATCTGCTGAAGAATTAGAAGCCTTTTTTGGTTATAAAACGCCAACCGTTGAATACATTATGGAAGAGTTTATTGATGGCGATATTATTACCTTTGACGGTTTAACCGACCACCAAGGCAATATTGTGTTCTACTCCAGCCTGGAATATTCTGAAGCGGTATTAGATACCGTATCTAAAGATAGTGATATGTATTACTACGTGCCACGCGAAATTTCACCAAAATTAGTTGAAATGGGCAAAAAATGTGTTGATGCCTTTAACGTGAAAGAGCGTTTCTTCCACTTTGAGTTTTTCCGCACTAAAGGCAAAAAACAAGAATTGCTGCCACTTGAAATCAATTGCCGTCCACCGGGTGGTTTAACCATTGATATGTGGAACTACGCCAACGATTTTGATGTATTCCGTGAATTTGCAAATATTGTGAAAGAAAACAAATTCTACTCAGATATTCAACACCCTTGGAATGTGGTTTATATTTCTCGCAAAGCAAATCAAAACTATGTAAATTCAATTGAAGCCATATGTGAGAAGTTTGCAGGCAATATTATTAGCGTGCAAACTGTACCAGGCGTATTTGCCAAAGTAATGGGCGAGCAAGGCATTTTAGCTCGTACTGAAACAATGGAACAAATGCGTGAAATCGCACAATTCGCACAAGCTAAACAATAAGAGGTGAACTATGCATTTTGAAAAAAGAAGCCACTGGAGTGGCGAATTAGGGCGTGAGATGTCATTCAACGTTTACGGACACGCAGGCAAACCCGTTATTGTTTTTCCGTCATCAGGCGGTAATGAAAATGAATATGGCAATTTTGGTATGATTGATGCGTGCCGTTCGTTTATCGAAAGAGGTTTGATTAAATTCTATACGCCGGACTCTTATGATGCAGAATCTTGGTTATCTAAGCATAAATCAGGACACGATATGGCATTGGCTCACAATGCTTACGACCGCTACATTATTCACGAACTTGTGCCGTTAATACGCCACGAATCGCAATGGAATGGCACAATGATGGCGACAGGTTGCAGTATGGGGGCATTCCATACGGTGAATTTTGCCCTACGCCACCCTGATTTATTTGATGTTGCTATTGCGTTAAGCGGTGTTTACGATGCACGTTTCTTCACAGGCGAATTTTATGGTGATCAAGCGGTCTATTTTAACTCGCCGATTGATTATGTATGGGGACAAAACGATGATTGGTTCTTAGATCGTTATCGTCAAAACCATTATGTTATTGCCGTTGGACAAGGTGCTTGGGAAGAACAACACGTTGAAGATACCCGTCGCCTACAAGAAGCCTTTAAGGCAAAGGGTATTGAGGCTTGGTTTGATTATTGGGGTTTTGATATCGACCACGACTGGCCGACTTGGCGTAAACAGATGCCTTATTTCTTAAATAAATTAGAAAGACAAGGGATTATTTAATTAGATTAAATAGACAAGCGGTTGATTTTGTAAAAAATTTT